>NZ_JBVJWO010000003.1:125025-216465 GCF_055602345.1 Streptomyces sp. NPDC037401 | reverse complement strand
ACGGCGCGACCACCAGCTTGAACTCGCGGGTCCATACCGGGGTGTGCAGCGGCGGCACCGCGCCCACCCCCCCCCCCACCCCCCCCCCCTCCACCCCCTCCCCCTCCCCCCCCCCCCCCCCCCCCCCCCCCCCCCCCCCCCGGGCCTCGCCCTGCTGTGGCCGTTACCGCAGGCCGCATCCGCAGCAAGCTCCGCACCCGCACCCGCATCCGCACCCGCATCCGCACCCGCTTCCGCCATGGACGCGCAGCCCGCAGCGACCGCCGCCGCCCCGGAGCGCGCGTGCACCCTGCCCGCCGGCCTGGCGGAGATCAGCGGGCTCGCCATGAGCACGCGCCACCCCGGCGTCTTCTACGCCGTCAACGACAGCGGCAACAGCAACCAGGTGTTCGCGGTCGACTGCAGCGGCCCCACCGGCCGGCTCAGGGCCACCCTGACCGTCGCAGGCGCCTCCAACACGGACTGGGAGGCGCTGGCCCCGGGGAAGGACCCGGCCGGCCGCCCGGTGATCCTCGTCGGCGACATCGGCGACAACCTCAGCGGCCGAGCCGAACTCACCGTCCACAGCATCCCGGAACCCGACACCCTCGGGAACGCCACGGTCGCCACGGTCACCCCGGTCACCCACCGCCTCGCCTACTCCGACGGCCGCCACGACGCCGAATCGCTCCTCGCCGACCCCGCGACCGGACAGTGGTACGTCGCCAGCAAACTCATCGGCGCCCCGGGCCAGTTGTACAAGGCGCCGCTGCCGCCGCAGCCCGGACAGCTGAACACCCTCACGCCGGTCCGGCCCGGCCCCGTCTTCGCCACCGACGGCGCCTTCTCGCCCACAGGGCGGTCCTACACCCTGCGCAGCGGCGGCCCCCTCGGGGCGAACACGGCCTCGGTGTACGACGCCACGACCGGAGCCAGGCTCGCGGACATCCCGCTGCCCGCCCAGCCGCAGGGCGAGATCGTGACGTACGCCGACTGCGCCACGCTCCTGGTGGGATCCGAGAACGACAACCAGATCTGGCGCGTGGCGCTGCCCGTGGAGGCCGCTCCCGGCTGCGACGGCAGCACACCGCCGCCCACCGGCGACCTCAAACTCGCCAACCCCGGCCCGCAGACCTGCAAGTTCAACCAGAACTGCACGGTCCAGCTCGCCGCGACCGGCGGGAAGCCCCCACTGCGCTACAGCGCGAGCGGGCTTCCCTGGGGGCTGGCCCTGGACGCCGCGACGGGCCGGATCAACGGCAAGCCGTGGGCCTCGGGGACCGTCCAGATCACGGCCGGCGTCACGGACGCGACCGGAGCCTCTGCCGGTACCGCCTTCCCGCTCACCCTCAACTGGTTCCGGGTCCACTCGCGCTAGTGTGCGTACGTGAGTCTTCATGTCGTCGTGGGTTCCGGGCCCGCCGGAGCGGCCACCGCCCGGCTGCTGGCCGAGCAGGGTCATGCGGTACGGGTCGTCACCAGGTCGGGCCGCAGCCCGGAGCCCGGCATCGAGCACGTGGCGTTCGACGCGGCGGACAGCGGGCGACTCGCCGACGCCGCGAAGGGCGCGGCGGCGATCTACGGCTGCGCCGCGCCGCCCTACCACCGCTGGGCGGGCGAGTGGCCGCCACTGGCCTCGTCGCTCTGTGCCGCGGCCGAGGCGACCGGGGCCGTGCTCGTCATGCTGGGCAACCTCTACGGCTACGGGCCGGTGGACGCTCCCATGACGGAAGGACTGCCGCTCGCGGCGACCGGCCCCAAGGGGCGGGTGCGCGCTGCCGTCTGGGAGCAGGCGCGCACGCTGCACGACGAGGGCCGCATCACGGCGGTCGAAGTAAGGGCCTCGGACTTCTTCGGCCCCGGCGTGACCGGCGGCGGGCACCTGGCCGCGCGGGTCGTACCGCGGCTGCTGCGCGGCAAGCCGGTCTCCGCGCTCGGCGACCCGGACGCCCCGCACAGCTGGACCTACGTGCCCGACGTGGCTGCGGCCCTGGTCGCGGTCGCAGGCGACGAACGGGCCTGGGGCCGGCCCTGGCACGTCCCGACCGGGCCCGCGCTGTCCGTCCGGGAGATGGCCGACCGCCTTGCCGCCGGGGCGGGAAGGGCTCCCGTCGCCGTGCGCGGCCTCCCGTCGGCCGTGCTGGGCCTGGCGTCCCTCGTCTCCCCGACGATGCGCGAACTGAAGGAGATCCGCTACCAGTTCGAGCGCCCCTTCGTGGTCGATTCGAGCGCGTACGAGGCGGCGTTCGCGGTGCGGGCCACCCCTGTCGACGAACAGATCGCGGCGACCGTGGCCTGGTGGCGCGCGCGGCTGACGGCAACGAGCTGAGCTCTACGGGCCCCCGGGCGCGAAGTCCGGCCAAAGTGTCCCGGCGCGGCTCGTCGCCGCGCCTGCCGCGCCCACCCCGCCCGGCCCGGGTTGCGCGGCACCGGCCGTGGTGGCGGCCGCGGTGGAACCGCAGGGACGCGGAAGGCAAACGGAACCCGCCGCCGTGGCCCGGCCCTTCGCGCCGCGGGTCGTGCACGCGCGGTCGCAAGCCGTCCGTGACAGACGGGCGAAGCCCCCGGGAGTGGCAGGCGAAATCGATCTGGTGAGGCGAGGACCCACCCCTGCCCCCGAGCGCGCCGTGGGCCTCGCAAATGCGCGCCTATCGCGATCTGTGCCACGCAAATGCAATGTAAATGGCGCGCAGCGGGTGGCAGATAGGGGTTTTTGGTGTGGACAGCAACCGGGGTCGGCTGCCAGGTTGTGCGCATGCCGATGCGCCCAGTCGAGCCGCGTGCACTTCTCGCCTGGCGACGGCGGACCAGTGCAGCCCGATCCGTTGCGAGGCGAAGCGTGTCCAGCAGCACCACCCACCGCCACCTGTTCAGACCCGGCAGCCACCCCGAGGGGCTGGAATCGCACGTGGCCGAGTTCAAAGAGACCGCCGGGTCACCGGACTTCCCGTGCGTCTTCGCCCCCATGGCGTTACGCAAGGACGAACTCCTCTTCGGCGCCGGCGACGTCGCCCAGGACGGCTGGGGCGTCGCCGTCACCCTCATGGACCTGGCCACCGCGGCGATCTGGGAGGACCCCGACCAGGTCGTGGTCCTGTGGCTCGACGGAATCGAGTCGGACTCCCTGGACGGCGACCACGACGCGTTCCGGCGGATCCTGCTCACCCTGCTCGAAGCCGGGGGCGAGTGGCCCGCTGACGCGCCCGTCGATCCCGCGGACCCGCGGTGGAACTTCTGGTACAAGGGCATCGACTTCTTCATCAGCGTCAGCACCCGCCACCACCGGCTCCGGCGCAGCCGCAACCTGGGCCGTGCCTTCACCCTCGTCGTCCAGTCCCGGGCCGGCTTCGACCGGCTGCCGGTCCACGCGGCCGCCGCGCGCAAGGGGATACGCAGGCGCATCGCCGCGTACGACGGCGTCGGCCTCTCCCCCCACCTGGGCACGCACGGCGACGCCCCGGAGCTTCCCCAGTTCTTCCCCGGCGACGCCAACGGCTGCCCGTACGCCGCCGTCACCGAGCAGGACGTCACCTCGTACGTCGGCACCGCGCGGGGCGGGCACGACCGCGGCCACCGGCCGCCGCGGCGCACGGCAGGCACTCGGGCTCATCCTGGTCGGCTCGACGGGAATCCAGCTGTCCTCGGCCTTCGCCGCAGGGCTCTTCGACGCGCTCGGACCCATGCCCGTCAGCTCCCTGCGCATGGCGATCGCCGCGCTGATCCTCTGCGTGCTCATCAGGCCGCGGCTGCGTGGAAGGACCCGCGGCCAGTGGACGTCGATCGTCGTCTACGGGCTGGCCATGGCCGCCATGAACCTCTGCCTGTACTCGGCCATCGACCGGATCCCGCTCGGTGTCGCCGTCACGCTGGAGTTCCTGGGGCCGTGCGCCGTGGCGTTCCTCGCCTCCCGGCGGATACGGGAGGGCATGTGCGCGCTCGCGGCCTTCGCCGGCGTGCTGCTGATCTCGGGCCCCGGCGGCTACTTCAGCGTGTCCGGCTCCGCCTTCGGCCTCGGAGCGGCGGCCTTCTTCGCCCTCTACACCGTCTTCGCCGAGAAGGTCGGCAAGGACGACAGCGGACTGTCCGGCCTGGCGCTGTCGGTGGCGGTCGCCGCCGTCGTCTCCGCGCCGTTCGGGATCGGTGCGGTCGGCCGGGTCAGCGGGCAGCAGTGGCTGGTGCTGGCCCTCGCCGCCGCCATCGGCGTCGCCATCCCGTACGCCGTCGACACGATCGCCGCCCGGGTCTCCTCCGCCCGCGTGGTCGGGACCCTGTTCAGCATCGACCCCGTCATGGGCTCGCTGGCCGGGCTGCTGATCCTCGGCGAGCGCATCGGCTGGGCGGCCGTCGCCGGGATCGTCGTCGTGGCGGCCGCGGGCGCCGCGGTCGTGTGGATCTCGGAGCCCGCCGAGGCGGGCACGTCAACGACGGATACGTTCCCCGAAAGGGTCTCCGCATGACCGGCAGCGCAACGCCACACCGGCTCGGGCGCGAAGGCCTGGGTCTACCTCGACGCGCAGGCGGTGCCGGGGGACTGACTGCCGGCCCGCTGCGGCCGGGGTTCAGCGGGAGTCGAAACGGACCGGGGCATGGAAGCGGGCCTGCGGGCCGCGCGGCGGAAGACCGTGAGGACCGCCGGCCCGCGAGCGAGATGCGGAGGACGTTGGTGACGGCGCGGCCGGTGACCCAGCCGAGCGACGTGGCCGGGCCGAACGCGATCGGGCCGCGTGCAGTGGACCCGGTGGCGTACCCGGCGTCGGCCTGGTCGAGTTCCTGCGCGACGCTCTCCAGGTAGAGCAGGTCGGTCGGGGTCTGCGGGACCAGCCCCACCAGGCGGCGGGCGCCGGCGGCGGGCAGTGTGCGCGGGTCGGCCGGAGCGCCGCCCGGCGCGGGCGTGACGGCCACCGCTCCGGCCTGGCGGGGTCCGGAGCCCTGGAGGGCCCAGAGCAGGGAGGACGTGCCGGAGCCGTTGCGGCCCATCAGGGCGGTGAACTCGCCGCTGCGGCCCGGCGGGCGTCGCGGACGGATCGAAGCCGTCCGCGCTGCACGCCGGGTACTCCGACTCGCGGCGCGGATGCGCCGCACACGGTTGCAGGCCAGTGCCGGACTCCCACCGGCTTCCCCCAGTCGTGCATTCGGTTGTGGTCCGGGCGCTGCGGGCCCGAGGGGACGAATCGCAGGGCCGGGCGAACGGACGTGCCGGGGACCGGGGCCCCAGCTCGGTCAACCAGCCCCCGTGGGCCGCGTGTTGGGCGTGAGGTCTGGATTGCAGGTCAACTTAGGGAAGGCTAACCTAAGTGTGTGATTACTGCCGCCGCCACCCGTCCGCCGGTCCACGGTGCGGACGATCTTCCGCCGCTGGTCCGTCGGGCCGTCCCGCAGGACGCCCCCGCCCTCCACGCGCTCTCGCTGGCCTTCGTCGGCTCCGGCGCCCTACGGCCCCGCAGCATCGACCACTACCGCGCACACGCCGGGGAGTTCCTCCTCGTGACCGGTCGCGGCCGCACCCCGGTCCGGGGCTGTCTCGCGCTGAGCTACGAGGGGGACGGAGCCGCCGTGCTCTACAACTTCTGCGTCGCCCGGGGGAGTCAGGGGCAGGGGCTGGGCGGTGCACTGCTGCGCGCGGCCTTCACCGAGGCGCGCAGCCGCTCGGTACGGGAGCTGTTCACCGCGACGACCAGTGGCGCCGCCCTCTTCCGGCGGTACGGCTTCGAGGGCGCCGGCCAGGGGCGGGCGCCCGCCGCCTGGGCGGGGGCGCTGGACCCCGCGCGCGGATCCGAGGTGCTCTCCCGGCGGCTCTGAGCCGTACGGGCCCGCAGGCGGCCGGGGGCCGGGACGGAGCAGCCGCTCCCTCCCGGCCCCGCGCGTGCGGGCGGATGATCCGCCGGTCAGCCCCTGGCGACGAGGCTGGCGGGCCGCATGTCGGTCCAGTGCTCTTCCGTGTACTCGGCGCACCCCTGCCGGCTGTCCTCGCCGTGCACGACGGTCCAGCCCGGGGGAACCTCCGCGAAGGCGGGCCAGAGCGAGTGCTGGTTCTCGGCGTTCACGAGGACGAAGTAGCGGGCGTCGTCGTCCTCGAAGGGGTTGGTCGTGGCCATGGCGTCTCTCCTTGCTTGATGACCGGGCCGGCCGGTGCGGGATGGGGATCGGTGGTGCGCGGGGCCGTCCGCGCGGGCGGGACGGTTCCGGTGCCGGTCCGCGGCTCCGGGACCGGCACCCGCTCCGTGAGGGAGGCGACGGGGAGGTCGGGGGCGCCGCAGAGCGCCGCCAGCGTCCCGGTGAACAGCGAGGCGAACCGGGCGAGTCCGGCTTCGGCGTACAGGGCCGGGTTCGCGTCGAAGTCCAGGCGGAGCCGTCCGCCGCGGTCCGCCGAGCAGGCCAGCGACAGGTCGTCGACCGGCCCCGAGGCGAGGCTGACGACCCGTCCGGGGATACCGCCGAAGTCCAGGTCCGTCTCGAACGTCCGCAGGTCGACCAGCAGTCCCGGAACCCGGCCGCCGCCCCCGTGCTCCGGCCACAGCGTGCGGGCCAGCTCCTCCCCGCGGAACCGCTGGTGGCGACGGAGCAGGGCGAGCTCGCCGGCCGCCGTGCGCAGCAGGGACCGGAAGGTGTCCGCCCCCCGGACCGGCAGCCGCACCGGCAGGACGTTCACGGCCGTGCCCGGCACCCGGAGGGTCCCGGGGGAGGTCCGCGCCGTCGCGTAGACGGCGAGCACCGCCTCGCGCGCGCCGGCCGAGGCCGTCACGCACACCGCGGTCGCGGCGAGCACGGCCTCGGCCCACGTGAGGCGGGTCGTGCGGACGGCGTCGTGCACGGCCCTGCTCTGCTCCGCGCCGAGCCGTACGGTGTGGCGCCGCGCGGTGTCCCCGGCGGGGGCGGTGCGCCCGGCGGGTGACACCGGCGCGGGCCGGTCGGCGTACCGCTCCGTCCAGTACCGCCGGTCCGCGGCCTGCGCCGGCGAGCCGGCGTACGCACGGTCCGCGTCGACCAGTACGGAGACCGGCGCGAAGGGCGTGGGGCCGGGCCGCCGGCCGTGCACGAGCGCCCTGTACACCTCGGCGATCCGGCGGTTGAGCAGCGCCACCCCGTACCCGTCGACCGCCAGCAGGTGGAAGTACTGCACCAGCAGGTGGTGTTCGGGGCCGACCCGGACCAGCACGGCGCCGGTGAGGCCGGGTGCCGGGCCGGGGCCCGCCGCCGCGGTGAGCTGTTCGGGCCGTGGCGGGCAGGCGAGCTGGCGGCGCACCAGCTCGACCGCCGCGCCCAAGGGATCGGCCGCCCCGGAGGTGTCCAGGCGCGGCAGCCCGCCCCGGGCCGTCGGCCGCGAGCCGAGCCAGGGAGCCTCGGCGTAGGCCTGCCGCACGGCTTCGTCGAGCGCCGCCGTGTCGAGCGGGCCGGCGAACTCGACGTACTGGCCCGCGTTGTGGCCGGCGTACGACGGATCCGCGCGCTGCGCGGCCAGTACGTGCGCCTGCGCCGCCGTGAGCCCGGCCGTGTCGGTACGCGGCACGGCGGGTCAGCCCTGGTGCGCGGGGACGCCGTCGGCCACGGCCGTCGCCCCGGCCGCCGCGGCGGCCAGGCTGGTCTGCACCTCTCGCTCGGTGCCGCGCAGCAGCAGGGAGTCGCAGATCTCCCCGGAGCGCACGGCCAGGGTGGACAGCAGGGAGGCCGTGATGCCGTGGGTGTGCTCGGCGGCGCCGCCCTGGACGTAGATGCCGGCCCGCACCCGGTCGGTGGTCTCCACCCGGTGGTCGCGGCCGACGCGCAGCCGGCCCTGTCCGTCGGTGAGGCACTCCCCGGCGAGGTCGCCGAGCAGCTCCGCGGGCTCGGTGGGCCGGTAGCCGGTGGCCAGCACCAGCGCGTCGCAGTCGAGGGTCTGCGTCTCTCCCGTCGTGAGGGAGCGCACCACGGCCCGTGCACCGTCGGCGAGTTCCTCGACGGAGGTGAGGGCGGTGGTGTTCAGGATCCGCAGCCGTTCGGCGCCCGCGACCTTCTCCTGGTAGACGGTCCGGTACAGGTGCTCGATCAGATCACCGTCCACCACCGCGTAGTTGGTGTTGGCGTGGTAGCCGATCAGCCGCTGCTTGACCTCCTCCGGAGCCTGGAAGAACTCGTCCACGGCCGACGGGTCGAAGATCCGGTTGGCGAAGGGGCTGTCGTCGGCCGGGCTGTACCCGTACCGCGAGAACACGGCGCAGACCTCGGCGTCCGGGAACGTCCGGTGGAGGTGGTCGGCGGTCTCTGCGGCGGACTGCCCGGCGCCGACGACGACGAAGCGGCGGTGCGGACGGGCGGTCAGTTCCGGTGCGCGGTGCAGCAGATCGCGGTTGTGCCAGATGTGGCGGCCGGTGCGGACCCCGGCGGGGATGCGGGGGCGCAGGCCGGTCCCGAGGACGAGGTTGCGGGTGCGGGTGGCGCGCTCCGGCCCGGTCCCGGAGGCCGGCCGGGTGATGACGTCCAGGAGGTCCGCGGCGCCCGCGGGCCCGGCCGGGCGCACCTCGACGGCCTCGGTGGCGTAGTCGACCTGCTCGGTGAAGGAGGCGGCGCACCAGCGGAAGTAGTCGTGGAACTCCAGGCGCGTGGGGAAGAACGTCTTCTGGTTGATGAAGTCGGCGAGCCTGCCCCGGTCCTGGAGGTAGTGCAGGAAGCTGAAGGAGCTCCCGGGGTCACGCATCGTCACCAGGTCCTTGAGGAACGACACCTGCATGGTGGCTCCTTCGAGGAGCATGCCCTGGTGCCAGCCGAAGTCGTCCTGGCGCTCGATGAAGGAGGCCCGGATCCCCTCGCCGGAGGCCCGGCGGCCGTTGTGCTCCCGGATCGCTATCGCCAGGGCGAGGTTGGCCGGCCCGAAGCCGATTCCTACCAGGTCCCTGGTGTCCGGGAGTGCTTCCCCGGGTATGGAGCTCGCGTGCGGTGCGGACATGCCCATCCTTCCTTGGTCCTACCCTGTCTGGTTAGGTAAGGCTGGCCTAACATCGCTGACAGGTTGAAGACTGTCAAGTTGGGCCGGAGACACCTCACGCACAGTCAGCTCGCTTCGGGTCCACGGAAGTTGGAGACACCCGGCCCCCGGAACCGTATCCGGCCTTGGCGAGGGCGGGGAGGACCGGGGGAGGCCGGTCCTCCCCTGCTCAGCGGGGAGGGCGTTCTTCCTGCGGCGGTTCGTCGGGCAGCACCGTGGTTCCGGTGTGCTCGTCGGCGAAGACCTCCAGCACGAGGGCGTGCGGCACCCTGCCGTCGAGCACGTGCGCCATCCGGACGCCGGAGCGCACCGCCCGCAGGCAGCCCTCCATCTTGGGCACCATGCCGCCGGCCATCGAGGGCAGCAGTTTCTCCAGCTCGCCCGCCGTGAGCCGGTCGATGATCCGGGTGCTGTGCGGCCAGTCCGCGTACAGGCCCGCGACGTCGGTGAGCATCACCAGCTTCTCCGCGTCCAGCGCCTCGGCGAGGGCGGCGGCCGCGAGGTCGGCGTTGATGTTGTAGACGTTGCCGTCGTGCGCTCCCCGGGCGATGGGGGAGATCACCGGGATGCGCCCCCGCTCCAGCAGCCCCCGTACCGTGTCGGATTCGACGTGCACGATGTCGCCCACCAGGCCGATGTCCACCTCCGCGCCGTCCACGACGGCGGGCCGCCGGACGGCGGACAGGGTGCGGGCGTCCTCGCCGGTCATGCCCACAGCGAAGGCGCCGTGCCGGTTGATGAGGCCGACGATGTCCCGCTGGACCTGGCCGGCCAGCACCATCCGGACGACCTGCATCACCTCCGGGGTCGTCACCCGCAGTCCGGCGGCGAAGCGGACCTCCAGGGCGAGCCGTTCGAGCATCGCGCTGATCTGCGGGCCGCCGCCGTGCACGACGACCGGCCGCAGGCCCGCGTACCGCAGGGAGACCACGTCCTGGGCGAACGCCGCCTTGAGTTCCTCGTTCACCATGGCGTTGCCGCCGAACTTGACCACGACCGTGCTGCCCTGGAACCGTTCCAGCCACGGCAGGGCCTCGATCAGCGTGCGCGCCCGTGGCGCCGCGTGTCCGCTCACCGGGCGGGGGGTGCTGTCGTCATCAGGCTTCCAGTTCGTCGATGAGGAAGGTGGTGGTGCGTACGACGGCGCCCCGGGCGGCCGTCCAGCGCAGGGCGAGCGCGTGCTCCTCCGCGGAGGTGTCCGCCACCGCGTCGGCGACCACGAACGGCTGGATGTCGTTCATGAAGGCGTCCGCCGCGGTGAGCAGAACGCCGGAATGTGCGAACACGCCGCACAGGATCAGCTGGTCCCGGCCCGTGGTCCGCAGGATGCGCTCCAGGTGGCTGCGGAGGAAGGCGTTGTGCCGGGTGTTGGCGATCACGTGCTCCCCCTTGAGGGGGGTCAGTTCCCCGGTGATCGACACGTCGCGGTACGGCGCGGCCGGGCCGGTGTCCATCTCGGCCGCGAGGCCGCGCTGTTCGGGGCGCTCGGGCGGCTCCGCGCTGAAGACGACCGGGAGGCCGAGCCGCCGCGCGGCCCGGCGCAGCGCGCTGATGTTGCCGATCAGGTCCACGAGGGGCGGGCGGTTGCGGGGGAAGGGGTGGAGCAGGTGGTTCTGCATGTTGTGGACGAGCAGGGCGGCCCGGTCGGGGTCGATGGACCACGGTGCCACCGAATGCGGTACGACGTCCTGGGTGGGCATGGGGTAGGGGTCGATGGTCGCAGGGCCCACGGCTGGATCTCCTCGTTGGCGGCGCTCCGCCGGGCGCCTGCGGCGGGCGGAGCGCGCGGAGCTCGACGAGGGCTGGAGGCGGCTCCGCCCCCTCAGTGCGTGCTTAACTTAGCCTAACCTAACCAACTTGCCCGTGTGTGGGCAATGCCATGTGTTCGGCCACCGTGGCGCGTTCGCACACTCAGTCCGGGCGTACGGTGCCGGTGCCCAACTCGCCTTGGGGGCCGTCCGGTTGGCTGCCGGGGGACAGGATGGGATCGTCGAGCTGCACGATCCGGTACCCCGTGCGGCGGTTCGCGGTCCTGGGCGGCTTGCGCCGCCGCTGGTCCATGCCGGCCTTCACCGACCGGGCCCGCTGGGCCGCCGCGATCAGGGCGGCCACGGGCGGTGCCTCGGCGCGCAGGCGGTTGAACCCGCGGACGGAGATCCCGACGAGGCTCGCCGCCGCCGGCCAGGCCGCTCCCTTGCGGATCGCGTTCAGCATCAGCTGCAGCGCCGCGGGGGTGGGCGGTGTCCCCGGCCGCAGTCCGTGCGCCTCGGCCAGTTCCTGCGCGGCGCGCAGGGCCCCGGCGAAGCTGGCGTCGATGTCCAGCCACTCGCGCAGGGTGCGCTCGGGGACGCCCGCCGCGGCCGCGCACCCGGGGATGGTCAGCCCCTGGGCGGCCCCGCGGAGGGCGTCCGCCATCCTGGCGGTCGTTTCCTCGCGCTGGCTGGGCGTGCGGTGCAGTGCGTCGCGCAGCGCGCGGTCGATCTCCTCCTGGCAGCCCATCCAGGCGACCACTTCGTCGGCCCACTCGTCCTGCTGCGCTTGGTCTCGCGCTCTTTCCCGCATTCCCACTCCCCGTGATTAGGTAAACCTAACCTAAGAATCTTCTCGGCGGGGAGGTGCCCGGCCACACTCGTGGTCTTCCCCGGATCCGCCGGGCCCGACACAACCCGCCCCGGTGCGAGGGCAGTTCCCCCGCGCACCGCGCGTACCTCGCGCCTGCTCTCCATCGGGCGGGGGTGCCCGCCGTGACCGGGCACCCCCGCGCAGGGCCTCAGCTGCGGTGGAACACGACCTCGGGGTCGGCCGCCGTCGGACCGTCCAGGCGCGGCGCCGGCAGCCCGCGCAGGTGCTGGTCGAAGAAGTCGCCGACGTACGCCCGCGTGATCTGCTGCGAGCGGGTCCCCGGGAGGGGCGTCTCCGGATGCGCGTACCCCACCTGGTCCCCGAGCACCGGCCAGTCGGTGAAGCCGGGATGCCCGGCTCCCGTGACGGTCAGCCAGCGCTTCCAGCCGTCCAGCCGGGGCCAGTTGTCCTCCCAGGAGGTGTCCGGGAAGTCGGGCGGCAGCAGGGCGGGGTCGCCGGCGAGCATCAGGAAGGGGCGCCCGTCGAGGCCGCCTTGGGGGACCGGGGTGAAGAACGTGCCGTCCATGTTGACCCCGGCGTCCACGCGCGGGTCCGCGGCCATGGCGGCCGAGGCGGCCGCGCCGCCGATCGAGTGGCCGGCCATGCCGATGCGCCGGGAGTCGATCATCCGGGAGTACCGCCACGCGGAGCGCGGGCCGGTGAGCCGGTCCAGGACGAAGGAGGCGTCGCGGGCCCGGCCGTCGGAGACGCGGTGCAGCGACCTGTCGGGGAAGACCTGCTCGCACGCCTTGCAGGTGAGGACCCGTCCGCCGGGGAAGAGGGTGCCGTCCGACTCGTACGCGTGGTCCACCGCGGCAACGACGTACCCGCGGCTGGCGAGGTCCTCGGCCAGGGTGCTCAGCGAGGCGCGCGGCATGGTGAAGCCGGGGGAGAGCACGATCAGTGGGTAGCGGTGCGCCGACGGCCGGGGCAGGGCGTCCTTGCGCGCATGCGTGCGGGTGGCCGCGATGCGTTCGGGGGTGGCGTACTCGCCCAGCTGCCCCCGGTCGGTCAGCAGCGCCTTCGCCTCGGGAACGGCCATGTAGGGAGCGGGGGTTCCGGTGCGGGCGAGCGCCGGGTAGTACAGCGACAGGAGCAACTCCCGGTCGGCCGTGGGCGCCCAGGGGTCCTTGCGGTCCCGGTCCACGAGATGGAGCGTGTCGCGCCCGACCGCTAAGGAGCCGGTGGGTCGCGGGAGTTCGAGTGCGGAGGCCCCCGCCGGGCCGGCGGCGGCCGCGGCGGGAGTCGCGAGCGTGCCGGGCGCGGACAGGACCAGACCGGTCGCCACCGCCGTCAGCACGCGGATGATCTTCTTCATGCCGACATCTTAAAGCACATAAGGCAAGGCTTACCTAAGTCTCTGCGGATATCGTGAAGTCGGTACCAGCGCGAGCAGGCTCAGGCCGAACATCAGGACGCCCAGGGGGACATGGAGCGACGCCATGTGCGCGATGCCCAGCACCACCTGCACCGAGGCGAGGACGAGGAAGCCGGAGGCGTAGAGGACGGGACGTGCCGGCCCGCCGCCCGGCCGCCACGCCAGGACCGCCGCGAGCACGTACAGCATCGAGGCGCCGTACATCACGCGCGACCCTGCGTCGTGCAGTACCGCGCCGTGGGACGAGGACAGCAGCAGTCCGGCGGTGGCCGCCTGGAAGAACAGGGCCAGGGTCTGCAGGGCGACCGCGACCTGTAGGAATCTGGAGCCGCCCGGTGCTGCGGTGGTCCGTGTGGCCATGATGTGGTCCCCTCTTCTGCCGTGCGGCGACGGCTCGGTAGTGTCTCGGCAGTCCGACGACGCAGGACCGCGAAATGTGAGGCGAGGGCCGGCCCCACACTCCGGTGCGGTGTTCGTCCAAGCGCCGGAACGCCGGCGGACGGGAAGAACCAGGGAGCGGTCGCGAGCATGAGAACCCCATCCGAGCCGGACCTGAGCGTGATCGTCGGCGAGCGGCGCCGGCTGATCAACCTCGCCTACCGGATGCTCGGTTCGCTGGCCGAGGCCGAGGACGCCGTGCAGGAGACCTACGCCCGCTGGTACGCGATGCCGCGCAGGCAGCAGGAGGCCGTCGAGTCGCCCGGCGCCTGGCTGACGACGGTGGCGAGCCGCGTCTGCCTGGACGTGCTCGGCTCGGCGAGGGCCCGGCGCGAGCGCTACGTCGGCGCATGGATACCCGAGCCGCTGCCCGACCGTACGGAGTGGTCCGGCGGGCGGCCGGGCGGCGGCAGGACCGAGCCCGCCGACCCCGCCGACCGGATCACCCTCGACGAGTCGGTGAGCATGGCCTTCCTCGTCGTACTGGAAGCGATGACACCGGCCGAACGCGTGGCCTTCATCCTGCACGACGTCTTCCGGTACCCCTTCGCCGAGGTCGCCGCGATCGTCGGCCGGACGCCGGCGGCCTGCCGGCAGCTGGCGTCCTCGGCCCGTCGCCGGATCCGCGCCGCGCAGGCCCCGGCGGGTCCGACGGCCGGACAGGCCGTTCTGGTACGGCACTTCAAGGAGGCGTGGGAGGCCGGGGACGTCGAGGCCCTCGTCGGCCTCCTCGACCCCGGCGCCACGATGACCGCCGACGGCGGCGGTCTGGTCGGCACCGTCCTGCGCCCGGTGGAGGGCAGCAGGCGCATCGCCGAGTACCTGATCGACATCGCGGGCAGAGCCCCCGGCACGACGCTCCTGGAGCGGACGGTCAACGGCCGGCCCGGCCTGGTCGCCCAGCTCGCCGGCGTCACCGTGACCGTGGCGGCGTTCGGCGTCACCGGCGGCCGCATCGCCCGCATCTGGGCGGTCCGCAACCCGGAGAAGCTCCGTCCGTGGATCGAGGAAGGCCCCCAGGGGACGGGACCCGAGGCCCAACGCACCTGACGGAAGAGGTGCGTGGGACGGTACGGCCCGCCTCTCGCGCAGCACCCGGCGGCCGCGCGGCCGATCGTGGCCCCGGCTCCGCTGCCCGGTCGCTCAGTCCCTGCGAACGGCTGGTCCTCCTCCCTCCAGCGCCCCGCCGGACGGCCGTTCCCAGCCGGGCAGGACGCTGATGAAGGGGGCCCCGGTGCGCGGATGCTCGATCACGTCGGCCTCGACCTCGTACACCTCGGAGAGGAGCGCGGCCGTGAGGACCTCCCCGGGCTTTCCGGTGGCGACGACGCGGCCGCCGGCCATGACGCAGATCCGGTCGCAGAAGGCCGCCGCGAGGTTCAGGTCGTGCAGCGCGACGACCGCGGTGGCGCCGAGTCTGCGCACGAGCCGCAGGGCGTCGAGCTGGTGGCGCAGGTCCAGGTGGTTGGTCGGCTCGTCCAGGACCATGGTCCCCGTGCGCTGGGCGAGCGCGCGGGCGATCAGGACCCGCTGCTTCTCCCCGCCCGACAGGCGGTCGAACGGCGCGTGGGCGAGGGCGTCGACGCGGAGCTCCGCCAGCGACCGCGTGATGATCTCGCGGTCGTCGGCGTCGTCGCCCGCGAAGGCCCGCTTGTGCGGGGTGCGGCCCATGGCGACCACGTCGTACACGGTCAGCTCGAAGTCCCCGGACGTCTCCTGAAGCACGGCCGCGAGCCGTTGGGCGAGCCGCTTGCCCGGCATCTGCCAGACGTCCTCGCCGTCGAGCAGGACCCGGCCCGAGGTGGGGCGCAGCGCCCGGTAGAAGGTGCGCAGCAGGGTGGACTTGCCGGCGCCGTTGGGGCCGACGAGTCCCAGCACCTCGCCGGGTGCCACGTGGAGCGAGGCCTGGTGGACGAGGGCTCTGCCGTTCACCACGACGCTGACGCCGTCGGCTTCGAGACGACCGGGCCCGCCGGTCGGCGGGTGCGCCGGGCCGGTCGGGCCGGTCGGGGTGGCCGGGTCGGTCGGGTTGGTCACTGGGCTGCCCTCCGTCGCATCAGCCAGAGGAAGAACGGGCCGCCGACCAGGGCGGTGAGGATGCCGACGGGTATCTCCTCCGGGCTCATGAGCGTGCGTGCGGCCAGGTCCGCGGTGATCAGGAAGGCGGCCCCCAGGAGGGCCGCGGCGGGCAGCGCGCGCCGGTGGTCGGCGCCGACGAGCAGCCGCACCACGTGCGGCATGATCAGCCCGACGAACCCGATCTGCCCGCTGACCGCGACGATCGTGCCGATCATCAGGGCCACCAGCGTGAACAGCGCGCCGCGGAAGCGGTGGACGTCCAGACCGAGGGCCGCGGCGGCCTCCTCCCCGGCCAGCAGGAGGTTGAGCGGGCGGCAGACGCCGAGGAGGACGGCCGTACCGAGCAGGACCGCACCGACCGGGATCCACACCGTGGTCCAGGTGGTGCCGGCCAGTCCGCCGAGCATCCAGCGCAGCGCGGACTGCGTCTTGTGCGGATCGTTCGAGGTGACGATCAGGAAGCTGGCCAGCGCCGACAGCACCTCGGCCATGGCCACGCCCGCCAGGACCAGCCGTACCGTCGTCATCCTGCCGCCGGAGCGGGCGAGGAAGTACACGGCGACGAGGGCGGCCAGGGCGCCGCAGAACGCCGCCACCGGCAGGGTGAACAGCCCGAACACGGTCAGGTTGAGGACCAGGACGAGTACCGCGCCGACCGAGGCGCCCGAGGACACTCCGAGCAGCATCGGGTCCGCCAGCGGATTGCGCACCAGGGCCTGCAGCGCCATTCCGGCCACCGACAGCCCCGCGCCGACCACCCCGGCCAGCAGCACCCGCGGCAGGCGGACGTCGATGACGATCGTCTCGCGCACCGGGGTCCACGTGGGCTCGGCGAGTGACGGGTGCACGCGGTGCAGCAGGATGCTCCACACCTGGTCGGCCCCGACGCTGACCGAGCCCGCCGCGATCGCGGCCGTGGCGGCGCAGACCACCAGGACGCCCAGGAACGCCAGGACCACGCCGTAGGGGATCCCGGGGCGCCGCGCGGGGCCGGGCGGCCGGACCCCCTCGCGGAGCCCGGCCCCTCCGGTCGCCGGGGCTTTCGTCTCGGTCACCGGAACCGGCCCGGGTGGAGCTGCTTCGCCAGCGACTCGACGGCCGACGGCATCCGGACGCCGAGCACCGTGGAGGACAGCGGCAGGACCGCGAACCGCCGGTTCTTGATGGCGGGCACGTCCTTCAGCGCCGGGTTGGAGAGCAGGAACTTCTTCTTGTCCTCGACGGACTGGTCGCCGTAGTCGTAGATGACGATGGCCTCGGGGGCGCGCTGGGCCACCTGCTCGAACGAGACGTCGCCGAAGGCCTTGTCGAGGTCGGCGAAGAGGTTCACCCCGCCGGCCCGCCGGATCATCTCGTTGCCGACGCCCTTGCCGCCCGCCGTGAACGCCGTCTTGTCGCCGCTGTCGTACACGAAGAGCTTGACCGGGGTGACGCCGGCGAGCCGGGTCTCGACCCCGTCGAGGGTGGCGTGCAGCTTCCCCAGCCGCGCCTCGGCCCGCTCGGGCACACCGAAGATCCTGGCGAGCGTACGGATCTCCGCGTCCATGGAGGCCACGTTCACCGGGCCGGTGGGGCATTCCTCGGTGTTCAGGTGGGTGTTGATCCCGGCCTTGGTGAACGCGGCCCGGCTGCGTCCTTCCTTTTCGTCGAAGGTGGACGTCCATCCGCCGTAGACGAAGTCGGGCTCGGCCTCCAGGAGCGCCTCGAAGGAGGGGTACTCCTTGGAGATGACCTTCACGCTGTCGTAGGCGGCCTGGTACTCGGGGAGGATCTTGTCGTCGAGGTAGCCCGTGCCCACCATCGACTTCGCCAGGCCGAGCGAGAGCATGACCTCGGTCGCGTGCTGGTTCAGCGAGACGGCGCGCTGCGGCGGACGCCGGTAGGTGGTCTTCACCCCGCAGTTGTCGACCGTGACCGGAAAGCCCTTGGCGGCCGGATCCGTCGACGAGGTGGCGGAGGGCGTGGTGCCGCCTCCGCAGCCGGATATCAGCAGGGCTGCGGCGAGCACGGACAGCACGGATTTCGGGTGGTTGCGGGGCATGGATGGTCCTCTCACCGCAGATGGATCGGATGGTCTGCACGACTCGTCGGGCGGACGGGCCGAGCGGGGGACGGGCGGCCGGGCCCGTGGGAATCCGGCCAGTCCGGTACGCCCTCCTGCCACCGCTGCCGCAAACTAGTGGCAACTGCATGCAACCCGCAATAAGCCGCGATGCGGAGGGGGAGGGCTCACAGGGGCGCACGGGGTCGCGCGCGACGGATCGCGCTACGGCCCGTGGGGCAGCGGGGCGGCGTCCCCGCCCGGCCACGAAAGCAGCAACGGCCGGGGAGGGCAGGGGGGTTGCACGGGCCGGTGTGCCGGCCCGTCGCCTACGCGGCGGTCGGCCCGGGCACGCCGCCGCGGATCGTGCCGCACGGGTTCGTGCCGCACGGGTTCGTGCCGTACGGGTTCGTGCCGTACGGGTTCGTGCCGTACGGGTTCGTGCCGTACGGGTTCGTGTCGTGCTCGCTCATGACGGGGGCGAGCGTCACCCGGGAGTCGCCCGGAAACCTCGGAACGCGTCCTGCGGTGATGACGGTCGGGTCGGCCACGTCAACTCTCCTTCGCGAGTTGCGGCGGAAAGGCCCCGGAGTGTGTTCTCCGGGACCCCGCATGGCCTTTCGGCCTGCGGGCAGTGGCAGGTCTTCGGACTCGCGGGCACGCCTGCCGGGCCGTTCTCTCCCGGCGGGCACCTACTGGCCGTCGCTTCCCAGGACCGGTTCCGGTCCCAGTGCGTATGACGGCGGTCGTTCCCGCTCACCGCTGCGGGGCAGTCCCGGATTCCCACCGGGTTCCCTCTTGCGACGCATCCCGCCTGGCGGACGGGGCGAACCAGCTGCGCGCACAGCCTACCTGCGAGGCAGGCAGGCCTCACCGGGCCCCGCAGCGCACCGCCCGGGCAGGGCGCGTACGGCGGTTCCCCCTGCCTTCGGCACGGGGTGGCGCATTCGGCCTCCGCTCCGACGGCCACGGGCGCCTCCGCGATCCGTGCGCCCGGCCGGACGGGCCCGTGCGCTGACCGGCGCTCTCGCGCGGGGACCCCGCCGCCCGCCCGTCTGCTCCGGCCGGAGCGGTCGGGTCACCGCCCTCCTGACGGCTTTGGCCGGACCGGGCCTGCCCGCCCGGGCCCGGCCTCCCTAGGATTCCCGCAGCCCCTTCCTCACAGCCTCCGCCGGCCGTTTCCCCCCACCCCCGCTGCGCCGCACGTCCCCGCGTGCCGCCCGGTACCGAAGCAACGGATGGGAGAAATCATGGCCGGTGGATTCCTGGTGAGCGGCGCGATCGGCGCCCTGCTCACCGCCGCCCTGCCCGCGCAGCACAGCCCTTCGGGCATCGTCGACCCGCCGCCGGACCGGATCGTGATCGAGGTCGCGACGGTCAACGGATCCGGGTGTCCGAAGGACACCACCGCCCTCGCGGTGTCGGAGGACAACACCGCGTTCACCGTCACCTACAGCCAGTACATCGTCCAGACCGGCGGCGGCGCACCGCCCACGGCGGCACGCCGGAACTGCCAGCTGAGCCTGGTCGTCCACGTCCCGCACGGCTTCACCTACGCCATCGCCAGCGCCGACTACCGCGGTTACGCCTCGCTCGCGCCGGGTGCGACCGGCATCGAGAAGGCCTCGTACTACTTCCAGGGCTCGCCGCAGACGGCGTACCGCTCGCACGACTTCGGGGGACCGTACGACGACAACTGGCAGGCGACCGACGAGACCGACTGGGCGCAGCTCGTGTGGGCGCCCTGCGGTGTGCAGCGCAACTTCAACATCAACACCGAACTCCGCGTGAACAAGGGGACGTCGGCCCCCGGCGCGACCAGCTACATGACCATGGACTCCACCGACGGCAACATCAGCACGGTCTACCACCTCGCGTGGAAGGAGTGCCGCCAGAGCTGAGCCGGACAGAGCCGGGCGAGTGAGCGCCGGGCGGGGACAACACGGGTCCCCGCCCGGCCCTTTCAGCCGTGGAGCAGGTTCTGCCAGTCCTGCGGGACGCGGCCGGCCGGTCCCGGGGCCGGCTGGTCGGCCGGGTGGCCGGCCGGCGGGGCCAGTTCCGGGCCGGACTTGTACAGGGCGTCGGTGGCGTAGTTCCAGTACCACTCCTCGCCCGGCTCGAAGCTCTGCACCAGGGGATGCCCGGTGGACTTCCAGTGGGCGGTGGCGTGCTGGGCCGGCGAGGAGTCGCAGCAGCCGATGTGGCCGCACTCGGCGCAGCGCCGCAGGTGGAACCACCAGCCGCCCACCGCGTCGCACTCCCCGCAGCCCGTGCCGCTGGGCGGGATGTTCGGGTCGATCCCGTTGATCTCGGTCATGCGGGCTCCTCGGCGGTCTGGGTCGTACGCGCGGTCTCGGTCTCGGTCCCGGTCCCGGTCTGCGGATCCGCTCCGGTCCCGGTCTCCGGGGCGGTCAGCGGCAGCAGCACCTGGAAGCGCGTGTCGCCCGGCAGGGACTCGACGTGGAGGCTGCCGTGGTGCTTGTCGACCACGATCCGCCAGGAGATGTCCAGGCCGAGCCCGGTGCCCTCGCCGACCGGCTTGGTGGTGAAGAAGGGGTCGAAGATGCGGTCGCGGATGTCCTCGGGGACGCCGGGCCCGGTGTCGCGGAACTCCACCAGCAGCCGGTCGCCCTCCCTGGCCGTGCGGACCGTCAGCGTGCCGTCGCGCCCGGTGCTCCCGATGGCGAAGACGGCGTTGTCGATGAGGTTGGTCCACACCTGGTTGAGCTCCGCCGGATAGGCGGGCACGTCGGGAAGGGAGCGGTCGTAGTCCTTGACCACCCGCACCCGGGAACCGATCTTTCCGGACAGCATCAGGAGCGTGCTGTCGAGGAGTTCGTGGACGTCGACGGCCCGGTGCGGGGCGCGGTCGAGCTGCGAGTACTGCTTGGCCGCGTCCACGAGGTGGGAGATGCGGGTGGTGGAGTCGTCGATCTCGTCCATCAGCAGCTCGGTCTCGACCGTGTAGTTGAGCCAGCCCACGGCCGCCGGCAGGATGTCCTCGGCCACGGCCGCCGCGACCTGCTCCAGCCAGTCCGTGTCCAGCCCGGCCTGGACGAAGGTCGGTGCGACCCTCCAGCCCTCCGGGATGCCGTGGTCGTCGAGCCAGTCGGCGAGCTCGTCCTCGCGGTCGGACGCCTCCAGAGGGCTCAACGCCGTCGCCTTCGCGACGCGTTCCACGGTGCGCTCCTGGATCTCGATGAGGTCGGCGATCGCCTCGCGGGAGTAGTTCCCCTGGGCGATGACGGCCAGCTTGTGCCGCATCTTGCCGACCCGTTCCCGCAGCGTCGCGGTGGCCCGGACGGCCGCCGCGGCCGGGTTGTTGAGCTCGTGCGTGAGGCCGGCGGACAACGATCCGAGCGCCAGCAGCCGCTCCCGCTGGCCGACGGCCCGCTGGGTGTTCTTCGCACCGAAGAAGAGCCCCTCCAGCAGGTGGGCGGCCATCGGGAACCACTCCTGCATGAAGTCCGAGAACGACTGCGCCGGCAGCACGAAGAACCGCGTCGGCTCGGTCACCCGCATCGAGTTGTTGTACGTCTGCGGCACCCGCTCGCCCAGATAGGCCTGCATGGCACCCGCGTACACCCCGCGCTGCGACGTCCGGCTCACCTCCACGTCGTCGCCGCCGACCCGGCGGGACAGCACCACGGTGCCCTCGATCATCACGTAGAAGCACGTGGCCGGTTCGCCCTCGGTGTAGACCGGACCGGTCTCGAACCGCTCCACCCGGCCCTCGCCGCACAGCCGCCCGAGCTGCTCCGGGGTGAGCTTCTCGAACAGGAACAGCGAGCCGATCTCCTGCGGACTGCAGGGCATGACCTGCACGTTCATGACTGCTCCAGGTACCGGTGGACGAGCATCACGGCCATGGCCCCCTCCCCGACGGCGGAGGCGACGCGTTTCGCGGACCGGGCACGCGCGTCGCCCGCCACGAACACGCCGGGGATATTGGTCTCCAGGTGGTAGGGCGGCCGGTCCAGCTCCCACTCGGCCGGCGGCCGACCGTCCGGCGTCAGGTCCGGGCCGGCCAGGATGAAGCCGAGTTCGTCGCGCAGCACCGTGCCGTCCAGCCAGTCCGTCAGCGGGGCCGCACCGATGAAGACGAACATCCACTGCGCGTCGACGAGTTCGGTCGCGCCGCTGTCCACGTCCCGCAGCGCGAGCCGCTCCAGGTGGTCGTCGCCGTGCGCCGCCTCGACGAGCGTCCGGGTCCGCACCGAGACGTTCGGCGCCTCCTCGATCTGCTGGATCAGGTAGTGAGACATCGACGCGGCCAGGGACGCCCCGCGGACCAGCAGCGTCACCGACTTCGCCCCCCGAGCCAGGAAGACCGCCGCCTGGCCCGCGGAGTTGGCGCCGCCCACGATGTACACGTCCTGCCCCTGGCAGGAGGACGCCTCGGTGAGCGAGGAGCCGTAGTACACCCCGCGGCCGGTCAGGTCCTCGCAGCCCGGCGCCTGGAGCTGCCGGTACGACACGCCGGTCGCCAGGATGACGCTGTGCGCAGCGACCGACGAGCCGTCGGAGAAGCGCACGACGCGCGCCGGGCCGCTGACCTCCAGCCCCGTCACCTCGCGCGCGGTGAGGATCTCGGCGCCGAACCGGCCGGCCTGGCGGCGGGCGCGTTCCGTGAGCTGGGCGCCCGAGACGCCGTCCGGAAACCCGAGGTAGTTCTCGATGCGGGAGCTCTGCCCGGCCTGCCCGCCGGTCGCCGACCGCTCGACCAGTACGGTACGCAGCCCCTCGGAGGCCCCGTACACGGCCGCGCCGAGCCCGGCCGGGCCGCCGCCGATCACGACGAGGTCGTAGAACTCTGCGGTCGGTGTCGTCGCGAGCCCCACGTGGGCGGCCAGGTCGGTCGCCTCCGGCTCGATCAGCACGGTGCAGTCCGGCGTGACCACCACGGGGAGCCGCTGTGCGTCGGCCCCGGCCGCCTCCAGAAGCCGCAGCCCCTCGGGCTCGTCGGAGGAGTACCAGCGGTACGGCACCTGGTTGCGGGCCAGGAACTCCCGCACCTGCGAGGAGCGCGCCGACCAGCGGTGGCCGACCACCTTGGTGGCGGGTACCGGCCGGTAGTCGCTCGAGCGCCAGGCGGCGAGCAGGTCGTCCACGACCGGGTAGAGCTTCTCCTCCGGCGGGTCCCACGGCTTGAGCAGGTAGTGATCGAGGTCGACGACGTTGATCGCGTCGATGGCCGCGTTGGTGTCGGCGTACGCCGTCAGCAGCACGCGCCGCGCCCCCGGGTACACGCCTATGGCCTGTTCCAG
The DNA here is from genome assembly GCF_055602345.1 of Streptomyces sp. NPDC037401. Lineage (NCBI taxonomy): Bacteria > Bacillati > Actinomycetota > Actinomycetes > Kitasatosporales > Streptomycetaceae > Streptomyces > Streptomyces sp. NPDC037401. The sequence goes on along the minus strand of NZ_JBVJWO010000003.1, from coordinate 193,702 downwards.
GAACTCGATGCCGTTCATCTGCGGCATGCGGAAGTCGGCCAGGACCACGGCCACCAGATCGCCGCGCAGCTTGAGCTCGTGCAGTGCCTCCAGCGCGGACTCGCCGGACTCGGCGCGCACGATCCGGTACCCGCCGCCGTAGCGGCGCCGCAGGTCGCGGGCGATGGCGCGGGAGACTCCCGGGTCGTCGTCCACCGTCAGGATGACGGTCCGCGCTGCGTCGGTGGCCTGTGCCATGCTGCTCCGCCCTGCGTGCTCCGGACGGCCGGCACGGCGAGCTGCCCGAGCCGGCTCCCGCCCATCGTATGTTCGATCGGGCACGACCGCTCCGGCACCCGGGGCAGGTGCACTCCGACGGCACCCCGGCACCCCCTGCCCCGGCCGTGCGTCGGGGCCGGGGCGGGGGGGGGGGGGGGAGGAAGGGGAAAACCCCGCCCCCCCCCCGCCCCGTTTCCCCCCTCGTGTTTTCGATCGGGAACGACCGCTCCGACACCGGGGGGAGGGACACTCCGAAGGCACCCCGACACCCCTTCCCCCGTCCGTCCGTTGTCCCCGTTAAGCGGACCGGGGCCGACGGACGCGCAGCCCGCCGCCTAGCCGCGGCCCGTTTCCCCGCGGCGTGCGTCCACCACCGCGAGGAGCTTGCCGCTGGTCGGGCTGCGGTCCAGCGACGCGCCGTCGACCGCGTCGACCACCAGGTCCAGCAGCTGTTCCGCCACCGCCGAGCGGAGCTCCGGGTAGCCCGACAGGAAGACCTCCCGCAGCCGCTCCGGGTCCGTGGCCCCGGCCCCGCCCTGCTCCACCCGTACGGTCAGCCGCTCGCGCGCGTCCGTGCCGTCGAGCCGGATCTGCAGCTCGCCGCGGTGGCCGCCCTGCTCCTCGGCCAGTGCCAGGAAGCGGCGGTGGTGGAGGAAGTACGTCGCCACCCGCATCACGTCACCGGTGCGCCCCTTCAGCTCGAAGCGGGGCGCGTGCCGGCCGCAGGGGCAGCGGCCCGGGACTTCCCGGCCGAGGTCGCCTATCACGTACCGCCCCAGGTGCTGGCCGCGCCGGGCGTGCGTGGTGAAGACCAGCCGGCCCGTCTCGCCCGGGGCCACCGGGCGGTCCTCGGCCAGGTCCAGGATCTCCATCGTGTGGAGGTCCGCGTGCAGGTGGTGGACGCTGCCGGTGCTCTCGGTGCACTGGTAGCCCAGCGGGCCGAGGTCGGTGCTGCCGTAGGTGATCGAGCGGACGGCCTCGATGCCGAACCGCGTCCTCAGGGTGCGCTGCTGCTCCTGCGTGAAGTGCTCGCCGCCGTAGAAGACCTTGCGCAGGCCTCCGTACGCGCGCAGGGCTTCCTCCTCCGCGTGCAGCAGCTGCCACAGGTAGGAGGGCATGCCGAAGAGGGTGTCGGCCCCGTGGTCGATCAGCGCCTGCGCGGTGGCGCGGTGGTCCGGCCCCGCGGACAGCGGCAGCTGCACCCCGCCGAGCCGTTCCAGCACGGAGAAGAAGCTGATGAAGCTGCCGTACATGGCGCCGCAGTAGAAGAGGTTGGCGGTGCGGTCGCCGACCGGGTCGTAGCCGGCGGCGAGCAGGCCGCGGGCGGCGGCGTGCATCTGGGCGTCGTAGTCGTCGTAGCTGAAGACCGACAGCGCCGGTGCGCCGGTGCTGCCGCCGCTGCGGAAGTACAGCTCGGCGTCCGCCCGTGCCAGCTGCCGGGCCGGCTCCTGCACGTCCTCCTTGCCCACCAGCGGGCCTGCGGGCTGGGGCAGGGGCCCGGGCCGGGCCAGGTCGTCCAGGCAGGCCGTGGTCGCGAAGCGGGCCGGGTCGGCCTGGACCGCGACGCGGCGGCTGTAGCGCTGCAGGGCGTAGACGCCGTCGTGCGGCTCGCCCGCGTAGCTGTCCAGCATGGCGCCGACCGGCGTGACGCGGGTGACGCCCGCGGCCAGGGCGGTGCGGGAGAGCTCGGCGATGTCGGTCCGGCTGCCCGCCAGCCCCGCCGTCTGCAGATAGCGGCGCATCGGGCGCAGCGTGGCGATCAGCTGCTTGCGGGGCAGCGGCTTGACCCACACGCTGCGGTGCAGCGGCGAGGCGGTGAGCGGGGACCGGGTGTCGGCCATGACCCGCCACGAATCCCGCCACGATCCGCCGCGTGCGGAGAACACCCGGGTCAGGCCCAGGTGTTCCTCGAGCCGGGCCACCAGCTCGGTGGTGGTCAGCTCGGCGTCCGCGGCGGGATCCGGCTCGTCCGCCGAAGCGGCGGCCACGGCCGGCGGCCGGGCCGCGAGGACCGCGGCGAACCGCTCCGCGAAGGCGAACACCTCGTCCTCGTCCTCGGTGTCGAGGTACACCACCTGGGGGCTGGAACACGCCTGCTGCTCGTACAGGCACACGTCGTCCGCGAGGGCGTCGAGCGTCCCGGCGTCCGACCAGGCGTCGGCCGTCAGGTACGCGAAGGAGATCCGGTGCCCCCACTCCACCAGCCGGCAGCCGGCCGGCACATGGGCTGCGACCCCTTCGACGGCGCCCTCCCCGCCCCACACGGCGACGGCGTCCGCCGGCGCGCACATCAGGCGCAGCCACTCCTGCCGGGAGGAGGGGAAGCGCAGGACGACGACCCGCGCGGCCAGGGCGCCACTGGGGTCCAGGGCCGCGAGCTCGGCCATCAGGTGCTGGGTCAGGAGGGTGTCGGCGCTGCTGGTCTTGAGGATGTTGACGTTTCCGGCGAGCAGGCCTTCGACGATGCTCAGCGGCGCGACCGTCGCGGCGTTGCCGGGCGCGATGTGGGCGACCAGGCCGACGGGCGCCCACGCTTCGTACACCGTCTCGCGCGGGTCCGCCCGGTTCAGCCGGCCGGGAGTGGCGCTGCCGAGTTCGCGGCGCAGCTTGCGGGTCAGCTCCCGCCGGCCGAGGAGGCCGCCGAGCTCGGCCAGGACGGCCGGATCCTCGCCCTCGGGCAGGTGTGCGGCGAGCCGGGCACGGACCGGGTGGGCCGGATCGCGCAGGACGCCGGCGAGGGCGTCGCAGGCGGCCAGGACGGTCTCGGTCTCCAGCACCGTGGACAGTGCTGCCTCGACGGCGGCCGGCAGGCCGGCGAGGCGGCGCCCGGCCTCCTCGTCGCCGATGAAGGCGCCCTGCCAGTAGTGGTGCGCGTCGCCGTCGCCACTGCCGTGCTCGTCGTACGCGGCCTCGGTCTCCGTCATCACGGTCACGCCATGCCCTTCATCAGTTCCGCTGCGGCCACCGCGCAGCTGCGGTTGCGGCTCACCCCGGCACGGCCGTGGACGGTGAACCAGGGGGTCTCCAGCTCGCAGGCGCAGGCGTCGCCCGGCTGGAGGGAGGCGAGGTCGCCCATGACCACGCTCTGCGCCGGCACCGAGGTGATGTACGGCGACACGAGGTGCAGGTAGCCCGGCTCCCCGTAGGGCAGGGGCTCGAGCGTGCGCGTGGAGCGGATCGTCACCCGGGACCACACGGGGGCGTGGAGCCGGTGGTGGTCGCACTCGATGTACGGGATGCAGTGCTCCACCGACCCGAAGGTGTCCCGGATCCGCTCACCGGGGATGCCGAGCTGCTCGGTGACGCGCGCGTACAGCTCCTCCTTGCCGATGCGCCGGTCGGCGTGCCCCTTCCAGCCGCCGCCGAGGACGACGAGGGACCCCTCGGGCAGGCGCAGCGGAGGCAGTCCCATGGCCCGCATCCGCTCCAGGGTGAAGAAGAGGAAGGCAGGGAAGCCGAGGATGCGGACCGGGGCGTCCTCCCGCTCGAAGCGGCGCAGTGCGGCGATGCAGCCGAAGGGGTCGAACTCGTGGTCGCCGCCGGTGTTGCGCAGCGCGTACTCGACGCTGCGCGCCGGGGCGAAATCGCACAGGTAGTTGTCGGTGAAGGCCGTCCCGAGGTTCAGGGCGGGGGCCGGCTCGTAGCTGTACAGGAGGTAGTTGACCTCCTGGCCGGGGGTGATCCAGCCGTTGCGCTCGAAGATCCGGGCGACCATGCGCTGGGCGGAGCGGATGGTCCAGTGGTCGAAGAACATCTGCGACTTCTGGCCGGTGGTGCCGGAGGAGGTCAGGTGCAGCTCGACGTCCTCGCGCGGGACGGAGAGCACCTCGTGCCGCTTGAAGAAGTTCGCGTGGACGAGCGGCGCGCGGTACGGCACGGCCGGGGGAGTGGCCTCGTACAGGGAGCGGAAGAACGCGGAGCGCTCGGTGTGCCAGGCGTTCGTCTCCGCCATGGCGGCGGCGAAGAGCGCGTCCTCCGCGGGCCCGAAGGCGTACGGATCGGTCAGGTCGCACAGCTGTTGTACGTGCGGCAGGAGTGCCGGGTCCGGTACGGCGACCGGCGCCAGATGGGGGTTCATGAGACAACCTCGGGTGATGTGGGCAGGTGGGTCGACGCCCAGGCCGACACGTAGCAGTCCAGGTAGGGCTGGAGGGGCGGTTCGACGGCGACGCCGCGGAAGTCGATCCGCTCGCCGGAACGGGACAGGACGGCGTAGTCGTGGAAGCCGTCGCGGTCCGCGCGCATCGCCGGGTAGACGGCCCCCGCGACGAACCCCTGGGAGAGGAAGGCCGAGAGGGCCTCCTGGTGCGCGAGCGGCACCAGGGCCTCGACGTAGCCGGCGCCCGCGCGGGCCAGGGCCCGGGTGACGGGTTCGAGGTACGCGGCCGCGGCGGCCGGATCGGGGTGGGCGGTCAGCAGGGAGCAGTACCCTCCGGCGCGGTTGAGGTAGGCGTAGACCTCGAACCGGCCGTCCTCGGGCGTGAGCAGGACGTTCGGCGTGTGCAGCGGGTAGAACCAGCCCTCGGCTCCGGGGAACCGCTCGCGGAAGCGGCGGCGGACGAACGCCGGTGCCTCGATCATCTCCAGCCGTTCGGAGGCCCCTTGCGGCGCGGGCGCCGGGAGCGGGCACGCGGCCCGGACCCCGGGCCAGCCGATGCCGAGCGCGGCCTCGGCGGTGCGCAGCAACGGCAGCAGCGGGGCGGGCACTTCGACGACGGGGATCCGGCGATCGAGCACACCGGCGGAGTGACGCGCGTAGAGCGCAAGGCTTTCGCGGCTGCGGAGATCCACGGCGTTGGGCAGGATGCCCAGCGGGCGGAAGCCGTTGCGCGCGACGACGCGCTGCGGGCCGGCGCTGACGGTGCGCACGGTCGCGTACACCGAGTCCAGCCGCCCCGTGTCCAGCATCCCGGCGCACAGCGCCCCGGTCAGGGCGGCGGCCAGGCCCGCCGAGCGGTGCCCCGGGTGCACGGCGATGCCCTCCAGGCGGCCGATGCGGCTGCCCGCCTCGCCGTGGATGGCGGCGGAGGCGGTCAGCGCCCCGGTGCCGGAGCAGCGGCCGACGAGCCACAGGGAGTGCGGGTCCTCGATGAGCCGGGCCATCTCGGCCGGGTCGGTGCCCAGGGCCACGGGGTAGTGCGGCCCGTAGACGGCGTAGTACAGCTGGCGCAGTTCGGCGATGTCCGCGCAGTCGGCCGGGGTGATGACGGGGTTCACCGCTCGCCTCCGGCGGGCTGCGCGTCCCGGCCCGCATCCGCCGGGGGCGGCGGAGCCGACCCGAGCAGGGCCAGGGCGACGGCGGCGGGGAGCAGGCCGACGCCCTGCACCAGGCACAGGGTCCGGGGCGAGAGGAAGTCGCCGGCGGTGCCGAACACCACGGACGCCACCGGCAGGGAGGCGCCCAGTACGGCCTGCATCACGGCGAAGAAGCCGGGCTTGTCCGCCGTCGGCACCAGCCGCTGGAAGAGGGCCACGAAGCGGACGCTGACCGCTCCGGCACACCAGCCGGCCACGGCCAGGCAGCCCGCGATGACGAAGCGGTGCGCGATCAGTCCGGGCACCGCCAGGGCGAGGGCCATCAGGGCCAGGCACCAGGCACCGGCGACCGTGGGCCGTCCCGGTACGCGGGTGCCGGTGAAGGCGCCCACGAGCGCGCCGGCGCCCAGCGAGGCCTCCAGCAGGGCGACGGTGCCGCCACCGCCCCGGAGGACCGAGCGGGTGTAGAGGGGGATGACGACGAACACGGCGGCGGTGAAGAGGTTCGCCGCGGTGAAGCAGACCAGGATCCGCCGTACGTAGGGCAGTTCGCCGAGGATGCGGCGCAGCGTGCGCCGCTGGGGCGCGGCGGCCGCCGGTTCGGCGGTCCCGGCGGTGGCAGTGGCTGCGGCGGTGGCACCGGCCCCGGCCCCGGCGGTGCGGAAGCGGGCGCTCGCGACGAGGAGGGCGGCGCCGAGGTAGGCGGCCGCGCACCCGGCGGCCAGCCCGGCCACGCCGGCCCGGTCGACGGTGAGGGCGCCGAGCAGCGCCCCGCCGAGGCCGGCCAGGGACTGGGTGGACAGTTCGAAGCCGGTGGCCGTCTCGATGTCGGCGTCGTCGACGAGTTCGGGCACCGAGGTGGTCAGGCAGGGATCGAAGAACGCCTGGCAGGTCGCCAGGGCGAGACCTGCGGCGTACACGGTGGCGAGCGGCAGGCCACCCCCGTACGCCCACAGCGCGAGGGCGGCCGAGGTGCCCCCCGCCAGGGCGGCGGCGGTGCGCAGCACCGAACGGTGCGCGAACCGGGCGACGGCGCGGGCCACGACGGGCGCCAGCGCGACGGCGGGCAGCGTGCAGGCCGCCATGAACAGCCCGGAGGCCAGACCGGCTGCGTCGTGCACCGCGTGGGCGACGATCCACCAGGACACGCCGACCTGGAACATGCGGACGGCGGCCTGGGTGAGGACCTGGCCGAGCCACACGGCGCCGAAGGCGCGGTTGCGCAGGACCAGCGGAGCGCGGCGGCCGCCGGTTCCGGCGCCTGTCCCTGCCCCGGTCTCCTCCACGGCCACGGGTGAGGCGGTCATGCGGTCGGCCTCTCGTCGAGGACCCGGATGAGCTTGCCCGAGCGCGGGTTGACGGCGAGGTCGCGGTGCTGCACCCACTCCACGGACAGCGGGTGCACGAATCCGGCGCGCACGCTGTCCGGATACAGCGGCCGTACGGTCTCCAGCTCCGTGACCACGGCCGTGGCCAGCGCGTCCAGGCAGCGCGAGAACGCGCCGGAGGCCGCGTCACCGCAGGCCGCGTCACCCGGAGCCCGGTCACCGGGGGCCGTTGCCAGCCGCAGGACGAGCCCGTCGCGGCCCTCCCAGCGGCGTACGACGAGCTGCATGCCGACCACGCGCCCTGCGGTGTCCGCCGTGGCCACGGCGTCCTGGGCGTCCTGGGTGTAGAGGGAGACGGGGCCCACCCGTACGCCCTCCTCGGCGCGGCCCAGGATCCGGAAGTGTCCGGGCCCGGTGCCGGTCCACTCGGCCCGGTCGCCCGCGGGGTAGCGGATGACCGGCATGAGGCGCCGGAAGAGGCTGGTGACGACCACCCGGCCGGGCCGCCCGGGTTCGGTGACGGGCTCGTCGGTGGTGTCGTCGAGGATCTCGACGATCGAGTACGGGGTGAACGCCCGGTGCACCCGTGCGTCCGAGCCGGGTACGGGGCGGCCGAGCAGACCGGCGTCGACGCTGGCGTATCCGACGGAACGGGCCTCGGCGCCCGGGAACGCCGTCGTCAGCAGGCGCCGCTGGTCGTCGAAGAGCGCCTCGCCGCCGAACAGGAGCAACTCGACCGAGTCGAGCCGGACACCGGACGATACGACGTGCTCGGCGAGCCGGCACAGGGTGGTGGGCGTGCCGGCCACCACCTCCGCGGCGAGATCGCGCAGCGTGGGGATCGTCGACTCCAGCGGCGCGCCGCCGCCGATGGGCAGGCGGACGTTGTCCACGGGCGCGTGGGCGAGCGAGTCGAGGACGAAGAGGAAGCTGGCGTACAGCTCCCCGGCGTAGAAGAGGTCGGCGACGCGGTGACCCGGGCGCAGACCCGCGTCCACGAGTCCCTGGCCGAAGGAGGTGACGAACGTGCGCCACTCGTCGCGGGTGTAGACGGAGAACTTGGGGGACCCGGTGGTGCCGCCGGTCTTGTAGACCGTGGCCTCGCTGAGCGGGCCGGTCAGCACGCGGTTGTCGTGCAGGGTGTTGGCCGCCCAGAACGCTTGCTGGTCGACCACCGGCAGGTCGGTGAGGCGGTCGGCGTCCGGCGGCAGGGACGCGTAAAGCTCCTGGTAGAAGGGTGAGTTGTGACGGGCGAAACGTATGAGGTCCGAGAGCTGCTGGGCGGACATGGGCCTTTGCCTAGATGACGGGAACGGGACGGGAGCCACGGCGGGACGCGGCGAGAGAATTCGCCTGCGGGCTCGGCCGGTGTGAACGGGGGACCCCCCGGCACCCCCGCCTCCTCGACGCGCGTATGGAAGTGACGCGCTGTCACGATGATGAAACATCAGTGTGCCGGTTACCAAATCGGGCAAGGATTTCCGGCCAGCTCGGCTGCATCCCGCAGAATTTCTGGATCCGGGCCGCCGGCCGAACGCGCGCAGTGAGGCGCGTCCGTGTCGACGGGGTCGGCGGGGGCGGACTCTACAGGGTCTTACTGACCGGAGCCTTCGCCGTCGTCGAGCGACGCAGCCCGGACCCGCTCCTGCCGCCCCGGCTGCTCGCCAACCCGCATCTGGTCACCGGCGTCGTCATCGCCTTCACCGTCCGGGCCGCTGCCCGCCCCCCGTGCCCCACCAGACCCGGCGCTGCCGAGGGTGCGGTGTCCGGGCTGACCCCCGTACAGCCCGGACCACCGCGGCTCGCAGCGTCACCGCTGCGGCTCCCGCGTGGGGGAACGGGAGCCGCAGCGGTGTCACGGGCGGGTCAGCACTCCCCGCCCCAGCGGTGGGACGAGCCCCGGTTGGCGGGGTTGGCGTTCGGGTACCAGCCCTCGTCGCCGAAGTGCAGGCAGGCGATGAGCGAGCCGGTGTAGTTGGCGCCGTCGTAGATGCGGACGTGGTCGCAGTTGCCGCACGGCGTGCCGTTGTTGCGCCACGACATGTCGTTGTTGTTGATGCTCGCTCCGTTGGACAGGTAGTTGTTCGACCAGTCGGAGTCGTTGCCGGCCCACGCGGCATTGGGGCCCTCGTAGCCGGCGTAGTACCAGGCGCAGAAGTTCCCGCCCGCGCAGGCGCCGGTGCCGGCCGCGGCCGGGGACGCGGTCGCCAGCCCGAGGCCCAAGGTCGCAACGAGGGCGAAGAATAAGCCGATGATCTTGGATCGCATGGCGCAGTCCTCCTGTGGACGCGTCGGTTCACCGCGCCCGGTGCCGGGCGCGGAGGCTTGATGTGCGGGGGCAGGGAATCAGCGCAGGCCGGCGACCAGCTGCCGGGCCCGTGGCAGCGCGGCGGCCGCCAGCCGGTCGCGGGTACGGATCACCTCGCCGTGCGTCCGCTCCAGCTGCGCGCGGTACGGCTTCTCGACGCGCGTGGCCGTGGCCACCAGACCGGTCGAGCGGGCGCACGCCGCCTCGTCCGCCGCGGCGGCCCGTTCGCGCGCCAGCTCCTGGCCGGTGGGGGCGTCACTCGCTGCGGCAGAGGCCTGGCGGCGCAGTTCCCCGGGGTCCCGGACCTTCCAGTCCCGGCCGGCCATGCACGCCGACCAGCGCCGCACCGCCGCACCGTAGACGGGGTCGTCGAGGACCTTGGACCGGTACACCGACTTCAGGTTCTCGGCGGTCCGCACCGCCTCGAACCAGGCCGGGTAGTCCCCGTACAGCTTTCGCCGGGCCTCGGCCAGGCACCCGCTGTCGTTCGTCGCGATCCGCAGGCCGCTGGGGAGGGTCACCGTGATCCGCCGCCCCGCGGCGCCCGTCAGCTCGCGGGAGTAGACGGCCCGGCGCGAGCTGCCGAGCCCCAGGTAGTAGCTGCGGTTCGGGTCCTTCGCGGCGCCGTCGGCCGCCTCCCGGTCCAGATCCGTGCCGAATCCGTGCTTCGCGGCGTACTCCGCGTCGTCGATCCCGTACGGGAAGTCCGCCCCGCCGGGAAGCCGCGCGGCGGGCGGTGTCACGGTGTACCGGAAGCCCCTGCCCTCCATGCACGACCCGATGAGCACCAGCTCCGCGTGCTCCAGCGTGTCCCACTGCGCCGCGGTCGGCGCCGGCGGCGCAGCGACGGCAGGGGTGCCGTCCGCCGCCGTGCAGCCGAGTCCGCCCGCCGCCAGCGCCGCGGCCGCCGAGGCTGCCGCGAACCCGGCCGGCAGGAACGCCGGTCTCCTGCGAGCGCGCCGCTTTCCGGACATGCTCATCCCCCCTCACCGTGGTCGCCGCGGCACCGGGCCGTGCCCTGCAGGCGCAGGTCGGGGCCGGTGCCGGCGCCCGCCCCCAGGGCTGCGCCCGCCGGTGCGGCGGGCGAGGTGCGGAAACGAAGCTAGTTCCCGTGTCCGGTAGCGCTCCATCCCCGGAAGTTGGGGTTTCGCCGGGTGCCGCCGTGCGGTAACAGAGGCGCGTGACCCGATCGAACACAGGCCTGGCCGGCCCTGCCGAGCTGGGCAGAGCCCGAACGAGCATCGAGAGGCTGTGCAGGGAACTGCCGGATCCGATGACCCTGTTCAGCCGGCTCAACCCCATCGTCCGCGCGGTCGTCCCGGCGGACGGGGTGTGCGGACTGACCCTCGACCCGGGCACGCTCCTGCACACCGGAGGCCTCCACGACGGCGGCGTACCGCATTCCCACCTCCCCCGGCTCCTGGAGATCGAGTACGGGGAAGAGGACGTGAACCAGTTCCCGCACCTGGTCGGGTCCGGCCGTCTCACCGCGGGCCTGTGGCAGGCCACCCTCCAGTCCCCGCACAGCAGCGCGCGGTACCGGGACGTCTACCGCCCGACGGGCATGGGCGACGAGATGCGCGTGGTCCTGCACAGCCGGGGCACGGTGTGGGGCGCGCTGGTGCTGCACCGGGGCGGAGACCGGCCGCCGTTCGGCCCGGTGGAGCTCGCAGCCCTGTCATCGCTCGCGCCGCCCGTCGCCGAGGCACTGCGCCGCGGGTACCTGCGCCACGACGCCGCCACCGCGGATGCGCAGGACCTCTCCGCACCGGGGCTGCTCACCTTCGAGCCGGACGGCGGCACGGGCGCGGTCAGTCCGTCCGGACGGCTGTGGCTCGACCGGTTGGAGGGTGCCGGCCCGGGATCCGGCCGGCTGCCGCAGCCGGTCCTGCACGCGTGGACCCGGGCCCGGACGACGGGCGACGTCCGCGTGCACCTACGTGACCGGAGCGGGGGACGGGTCTCGCTCACCGCCACCCGGATGGACACGGACGGGCGGGTCGCCGTCATCATCGAGGCCGGGCGTCCCGAGCACACCATCGGGCTCCTGATGACGGCGTACGACCTCACCTCGCGGGAACAGGACGTCGCCCAGCTGGTCGTCTACGGCCTGTCCGACGCGGAGATCGCCACCCGGCTGAGGGTCTCCCCGCACACCGTCAGGGACCACCTGAAGAAGGTCTTCGACAAGACCGGGGCGAACAGCCGGGGCAGACTCGTCCGGCTCCTGTACTTCGGGCACTACCAGCCCGACATCGAGAACCGCCGTCCCATGGGCGCGCGCGGCTGGCTCCGCGCGCCCGCGGGACGGCGGTGAACGACCGTGCCGGAAAGCGTCCTTGAACGCCTTCCGGCACGTCGTCGTCACGCGGAGACCGTCACACGGGCAAGGTCACTTGCCGTGGTACGCGTTGTGGATCTTCAGCGCCGACTGGTTGCCCTGCTTGTCCGTGACCTTGGCGGAGAACGAGACGCTCTTGCCCTTCGCCGGGTTCTTCACGGAGATCTTGCCGTTCCGGACCTTGACGAGCTTCCAGGTCTGCCCGTTGTCGTAACTCACGGACACCGCGAGCGACTTGAGGTTGCTTCCGGCCGCCGAACCCTGCACGGTCACCGGGACCTGGACCGTCTCGCCGGCCGGGGCGCGGGAGGTGAGGTCGACGGGGACCGCGAAGCGGACCGTGGACACCGGCAGCGCCGTGGTGGCTGCGACCTGCTGGGAGCGGAACGTGAAGCTGGTGTCGATGCGGGTGGAGACCGCGGAGGCCTGCGCCGAGCGCTTGACGGAGGTCGTCAGCCGGTATTCGGCGTCGCCGGAGCCGACCGTGAAGGGCTTCCAGCCGCTCAGCGGGTCGTCGTTCTCGCCGACCTTGACGCCATTGCGGTACAGCGTCGACGTGGCCGAGGTGTACGCCGAGAGGCCCGGGTGGCCCTGGCCGTCGGAGAACAGCGGCACGGCGCCGACGAGCTGCTGCTCGCCCGTGGCCGGGTCGGGAGCGGTGCGGAAGACGCCCGACTTCTTGCCCAGGAGCGGGCCGAAGACACCCGTGTTGAACGTCTCCCGGTAGGCCTTGCCGGCCTCGTAGCGCTTCGGCGCGGCCGTCTCGTAGGCGGCGTCGAAGACGGGGTGGCCCGACGCGTCGGGCTTGCCGAACTGATCCGACTTCGTCTGCCACTTGACGCCGTCGGCAGTGGAGACGTAGAAGGTGCGCGTACTGGGGGTCGCCTGCGGTGCCGAGAAGCCGTTGCCCTCCGGCGCCCCCGGCAGGTGGGCGAACGGGGAGGTGAGCGCGGTCTTCCCGGGAGCGGAGGCACCGACGGCGACCTTGAGCGTCGCCAGCCCGCCCGCCTTCACGTGCTTGGTGTAACCGGTCGCGAGCTTCTGCGTCTTGCCGCCGAAGGCCACCGAGTACTGGGCCGTGGCGCCCTTGAGGAAGTGCGCGTCCCAGGTCTGCAGGAGCGAGCCGTCGGTGACGGCCGGACCCAGGTGAGCGGTACGGAAGTTGGTGAATCCGGACAGGACCCAGCCGTTGCCGACGCGGCCGATCTCGGTCGCACGCTCGTAGTACGCGCCCCCGAAGTCCGCCTTGGCGATGCCGGGCACGGTGATGTCCACCGGCTTGGTGGTGCGGGCGTCGGCGGTGACCTTGGTGTCGCGGGCGACGTCCAGCTTCGGCTGGGAGATCCAGTCGGTGCCCTTGGCGAGGTCCGACGGGTCCTGGTACACGGCCGTGTCGAACGTGTACGAGCCCTTCGGCACCCGGATCCTGTGCGAGCCCGGCTCGCTGTCGATGCGGGCCTGGAAGCCCTTGCCGGGGCCGCCGACGCCCGTCAGGGTCATGGCGAAGTTCCGGGCGTCGGTGCCGTCGCGGCCGATGGTCCTGAGCGTGAGGTCGTAGGACTCCGCCTCGCGCACGGCCGTCGCGGCCGTACGGACGGACTGGCCCGCGCCGGTGGCGGTGACGTAGCCCGAGTAGGTGCCGTCGGCGGCGCCGATCCTGGTGTCGGCGGTCAGGTTCACTTCGGCCCTGCCGCCGGCGGGCACGGTCACCTTGGCGGCGCCGAGCTTGAAGAACCCGGCCGGTGCCGGCTTGCCCGCCGGGTCCAGCGTGGACACCGACAGGTTGAGGGTGACGTCGCTGGTGCCGAGGTTGCGGTAGCCGACCTTCCTGGTGAGGGGCCGGTCGTCGGCGTGCGGCCACTGCGCGACACCGAAGCTCAGCGAGACCGGATCGGCGATCACCTTCTGGGCGAGCGCCTTGTCGACCTGGATGCGGCCCGAGCCCTGCTGGAAGGCGGTGTAGTTGCCGCCCTTGGCGGACCCGGTCAGCGCGCCCTTGAGCTCGGCGGCCTTCCAGCCCGGATGCTGCTGCTTCAGGATCGCCGCCGCGCCCGCCACGTGCGGCGTGGCCATGGACGTGCCGTCGATCTGCAGGTAGCCGGGGGCCGGGTGCACAGTGCCGGGGCGGATGTCGAGCGCGCTGCCGGGGGCGGCGGCCGCGGCGATGGCGACGCCGGGCGCGGTCACGTCCGGCTTGACGGCGCCGTCACCGGTGCGCGGGCCGATGCTGGAGAACGGCGCCAGCTTGTCGTCCTTGTCGACGGCGCCGACGGTCAGCGCGGCGTCCGCGCTGCCCGGCGAGCCCACCGTCGAGTCGCCGCCCTCGCCCTCGTTGCCCGCCGCGATGGCGAACAGGATGCCCTTCTCGGCCGACAGCTTGTCGACCGTCGCCTCCAGCGGGTCGACGCCGGGGGAGTCCGGGCTGCCGAGGCTGAGGTTGACCACGTCCGCGCCCTGGGCGGCGGCCCACTCCATGCCCGCGATGATGCCGGAGTCGTCCCCGAACCCGTTGTCACCCAGCACCTTGCCGCTGATGACCTTGGCGCCGGGGGCGACGCCCTTGTACCTGCCGCCGGACCTGGCGCCCGTACCGGCGGCGATCGAGGCGACGTGCGTGCCGTGTCCGACACGGTCCGCGGTGTCGGGGGAGCTGGAGAAGTTCTTCTCACCGACGACCTGCGTCTTCAGGTCGTCGTGGGTCTTGTCGACGCCGGTGTCGAGGACGGCGATCTTGACGCCCTTGCCGTCGTACCCGGCCCGCCACGCCTTGTCGGCGCCGATCTGGCGGACGCTGCGGTCCAGGCTCGCCCTGCGCACCCCGTCCAGCCACACCTTGCCGATGCCGGAGGCGGTGGCGCGCATGCCGCCCTTCTGCGGGTCGGTCAGTGCCTCCCACACTCTGGCCGCGTCGTCCTGCGACGTACGGATGGCGTCGGCGTTGAGGGTGGGGAACGTGCGCCGCACCCGGGTGTCACCGGCGGAACGCACCTCGGCCCGCGCGGCACTGGCGCCCGCGACGTACTGCACGATCAGCTTGAGCCCGTCACCATGGCTCTTGCGCAGCAGCGGGTCGGCCAGCTCCTTGACGTCGAAGAGCCGCTGGTCCAGCTTGCCGGCGGCGATCAGGCGCTGCGCGTCCGCGGGCACCACCAGCGTGTGGTCCTCGGTGCGCTGCACGTGCACGGGTATGCGCTCACGGCCCTTGGCGGACTCGAAGCCCACCACCTGGCCCTCGGCGCCGACCACCACGCGGTCGCCCGTGATGAGCCGGATCCGCTGGTTGCCGTCGAGGCGTGGGGTGTTCGGTGTGGTCGTCGTCGTGTTCGCAGCGATCGCCGTCGCGGGGCCGGTCATGCCTGCCACGAGGGCCACCGATGTGGCGGCTGCGATGGTGAAGGCGCGTGCACTCTTCACATGTGGGCGCAAGTCTCCCCCAGGAGCTTGGGATGAGGTCGTTTGGTCATTTCCGGCCAGGGACGCAACAGCGCCGCCGTCGCCGGTCAGCGCAGTATGTGAGGCCGGGGGGACGTGATCAACAGCGCTCTGGGCGTGGGGGAGCGAGGCACATGATTTCAAGTCACGCTGAGACAGCCGAGTTTGATGGGGCGACGATCGCACCATGACGGTTGCGTGACAGCGGCGCGATGACCGTGCGACACCGGCGCGCAGCGGCCTCCCGGATCGCCTTCCAGGACAGGCCTCGCGCACTTTTCACCGACCGGAAACCCTGCGCGCGGAGCGCGCCCCTCAAGTTGGCCGTATCCGCACCCGGCCGGAGAAACCGGCAGGAACGCGCAGGGCGCCGCTCCCGGCAATCGCGTGGTGGGCCGCGACCGGGTTGGTTAGGGTGACAAACGGGGGCAGTTGTGGTCGCTGGACGGTGGGTCGGACACGGCGTACACGGCGGACACGGCACACACGGCGTACGCGGCGTACGCAGCAGACAGGGACGGGGTGGGCGGGTGACCGGGCGGCCGGCGCACGCGGTACTGCCCCCGTCGCTGCGCGCGTGGCTCGGGCTGTTCGCGGCCCTCGCCGCGCTGGTGGTCGTCGCGCTCGGCGTCCTGTACGCCGGCCACAGCCGGCCCGGCCGGACGGACGCGTGGATCCAGTCGGCGGTGGGCGGTGTGCGGCCGCCGCCGTGGCGGCAAGTCGCCCTGGCCACGGACTTCCTGGGGGAGCCCGCCGGAGCGGCGATCCTGGTCCTGGCCGCCGTGGCGGGCTGCCTGCTGCTCCGGCTTCCTCGCGCAGCGCTGCTCGTCGCTGCCGGCACCGGCCTGACCGTGGGGACGACGACGCTGCTCAAGTACCTGGTGGGACGAACCATCAACGGCGACAACCTGTCCTACCCGAGCGGGCACACCGCCTTCCTCACCGCGCTCGCCCTCGTGATGGCGCTGCTCGCGGCCGGCCGCCCCGGCCTCGGCAGGACGGCCGGCACGCTGCTCGTGCTCGCCGCGGCGCTCGTTGCCGGCGCCGCCATGGGCTGGGCGCAGGTCGCCCTGGGCGCGCACTACCCGACCGACGTCCTCGGCGGCTGGTGCACCGCGCTGGCGGTGACACCGGCGACCGCGTGGCTGGTCGACCGGACGGCCGACGCCGGCCGGAAGCAGCGTCTCTGACGTCACGTCATGTCACATCACGTCACATTGCGTCGCACCACGTCACGCCAAGCGGCGGAATACGGGCTTCACCGGCCGTCCGGCCAGCCAGGGGGTGGGGTCGGCGGCGTCCAGCGCCTTCCGGTACACCGCACACGCCTGGGCCACCACGTCGACGGTGAGGTCGATGTCGGCTTCGTCGAGCGCGTTGCTCACCACGAACGACGGGGCCAGCACCCCGCCCGCCAGGAGCCGGCGCAGGAACAGGGTGCGGTACTCCTGAGACGGCCGCCGGTTCTGGTCGAGGGTGGCGAAGACCAGGTTGCTGGCCCGGCCCTGGACGGTGATGTGGTCGCCGACGCCCATGCCGGCCGCGGCCTCGCGGACACCGGCGGCCAGCCGCTCGCCGAGGGCGTGCAGCCGCGCGGTGATGCCCTCTTCGGCATACGCGGTCTGCACGGCCATCGCGGCGGCCAGCGAGTGTGTTTCCGCACCGTGGGTGGTGGACAGCAGGAACACCCGGTCGCCGGAGTGCCGCAGCCCGCCCCACTCCATCAGTTCGCGGCGCCCGGCCAGCGCGGAGACGGCGAACCCGTTGCCCAGCGCCTTGCCGAACGTCGAGAGGTCGGGGACGACGCCGTACAGGCCCTGGGCGCCCGCCTCGGACCAGCGGAAGCCGGTGATCATCTCATCGAAGATCAGTACGCAGCCGTGCCGGTCGGCCAGCTCGCGCAGGCCGGACAGGTACCCCGGCGGCGGCTCGGTGCGCCCGGCGGGTTCGAGGATCAGGCAGGCGACCTCGTGCCGGTACCGGGTGAGCAGCTCCTCCGTGGCGGCCAGGTCCCCGTACGGGAACGCCACGGTGAGCTCGGTGGTCGCCGCCGGAATGCCCGCGGACATCGGAGTGGTGCCGATGAACCAGTCGTCGACGGAGAAGAACGGATGGTCGCCGCAGATGGCCACCCGCGGGCGCCCGGTGACGGCGCGGGCGAGGCGCACCGCGGCGGTGGTGACGTCGGAGCCGTTCTTCGCGAACTTCACCATCTCGGCGGTTGGCACCGTGGCCAGGAAGCGTTCCGCGGCCTCGACCTCCACGATCGACGGCCGGACGAAGTTGCTGCCGCGGTCGAGTTCCCGCCGTACCGCCTCGAGCACGCGCGGATGGGCGTGGCCGAGGCTGACCGACCGCAGGCCGGAGCCGTACTCGACGTAGCGGTTGCCGTCGACGTCCCACACGTGGGCACCGCGGCCGTGGCTGATGACCGGGGCCAGGTTCTCGGGGTACTGGTCGTCGCCCTTGGCGTACGTGTGCGCCCCCCCGGGGATCATGGCGTGCAGCCGCTCGTTCGCCGTCCGCGACCGGGGCAGGAGGAACTCTTCGGTCTCTTCGGTCTTTTCGTCGTCCACGCCGGCTTCAGCTCTCCTTCTGCTTCAGGACCTCGGCGAGGCTCGGTGCCTCCCGGTCCCGCTGGGACATCGATACGGCCGGCAGCGGCCAGGGAATGGCGAGCTCCGGGTCGTCGAAGGCGATCGTCACGTCCTCGGCCGGATCGTGCGGGCGGTCGATCCGGTACGAGGTGTCGGCGGTCTCGGTCAGCGCCTGGAAGCCGTGCGCGCACCCCGCCGGGATGTACAGGGTCGTCTGCGTCTCGCCGGACAGCTCGAAGAAGGCCCGGTTGCGGTAGGTCGGCGAGCCGGGCCGCAGGTCCACGACGACGTCGAAGACCTTCCCGTGCGAGCACCGCACGAGCTTGGCCTCGCCCGCGCCGGAGCGCAGGTGCAGGCCGCGCAGCACGCCCCGGGCCGAGCGGGACATGCTGTGCTGGACGAAGGCGTGCGGATCGAGGCCCACCGAGCGGAGCACGTCGGCGTCGAAGGTGCGGCAGAAGAATCCGCGTTCGTCGGCGTACGGCGTGGGTTCGAACAGGTATGCGCCTGCGATCGCCGGGACTTCGGTCGTTTTCATGGGGCCTCCCGCAGAGCGTGGGCATGGGTCTGGGCATGTGGGTGTCCGGCCGCGGGGAAGAGTGCCGCGGTCAGGGCAGTGAACTGGTGCTCGAGGCGCCGGGCGGCGGTCAGGTTCCGCTCGGTGAGGGTCCGCCGCAGCTCCGCCGATCGCTGCTCCAGCGCCCGGAACTGCTCGAGCAGCCGGTCGGCGTCCACCTCGCGGGCCGGGTGGCAGTACGCGCCCAGCCCCATCTGGGCCATGAGCGCGTCGCTCTTCGCCGCGTAGCTGAGGGCGAGCGTCGGCGTACCGGCCTTCAGCGCGCAGATCAGGTTGTGGTACCGGGTCGCCACCACCGTTTCGGCAGCAGCCGTCTCCTTCATCAGGTCGGCCAGTGAGCTCGCCTCGGCAGCGGTGACCAGCGGCGAGTCCACCGCGTCGAGGATCGCGGCGACCACCGGTGCATCGCACGCGTCGCCGGTGAGCAGCCGGACCGGCCTGCCGTCCTCGGCCAGCGCGCGGACGAACCGGATCGTCCCGTCGAGGTAGCGGCGGTGGATCTCCTCGGCCCGCGCCCGGTCGTCGTTGCCGCCGTGGAAGTCCATGACGCCGACGCAGACCGGGCCCGGCGGGCCCGCAACAAACCCCGGGGGGGCGCTCGGTGCCGGCGTCGGCAGGGCGAAGGCGAGGTCCGGGTAGACCTCGTCGCGTGCGGTGTCCACGCCCATCGCCCGCATCGCGTCGCGGGACGGGGCGTCCCGGTACGAGCGGTACGAGGCCAGCCGCGCCGACCACCGCACCAGGGCCCGCGTCGGCCGGTCGCCGATCGCGGCGGCGCCGACGCCGACCAGCGCGACCCGGGTGCCGAGCAGCCGGCCGGATGCGCACAGCAGGAACAGCGAGTACGGGAAGCCCCACGGCCGCAGCGGCAGCGTGGCCTCCAGGACGCCCATGCCCGGCACGATCACCACGTCGTGCCGGCGCACCCAGGCGGCGGTCCGGAAGACGTCGACGAGTTTGCCCAGGCCCTTGCCCGCGACCGCGCCCGCACGCGACGCCGTCCGGTACTCCCCGCGGTACCAGTGCAGCCGCGTCGCGGGGATCGCGTACCGGGTCGCGACGACCTCCGGCCCGCCGCACAGCGCGTCCACGGCCGCCTGCGGGTGCTCGGCGCGGAGGTAGCCGAGCACGGCCTCGAGCGACCCGTCGTTGCCGAGGTTGCCGGAGCCGAGCAGGCCGAACACCCCGACGCGCACCGGAGTTCCGCCCGCGGACATCATGCCCGCCTCCCCTCGCGGCCGGCGACGAGGGCGTCGACGGAGACGGTGGACAGGGCAGGGTCGACCGGGGTGCGGTCCTCGACCCGCTCGCCGGCGCCCGGCCGGACCCGGCTCGTCATCCACGCGGCCAAATGGCGGTGGCACGCGCGCCGGTCGGCCGACGACAGCGGCGCCCGCCGGATCGCCGAGGCGAAGCCCCAGACGTACTCGGCGAGCAGCCGGGGCGTCGGGTGCAGCGGGCCCGCCCGGCGCGGGTCCAGGTTGACGCACCGGGAGCGCTTGGAAGGGTTCGCCCGCTCGGCGCGGGTGGGGTGGTCGCGGCGGAAGTACAGCAGCTCCGGCACCTGGTGGAAGCGCCCGTGGAGGGCGATCTCGGCGACGAACGTGCGGTCCGCGTGGTGGTAGCTGTCGTGCGGCTTCACCCGGCGCAGCACGTCGGCCCGCATCACCCCGTAGAAGTCGTCGCCGCCGGGCTCGAACAGCATGCTGCGGAAGCGCTCCGGCGCGTGCGGCGAGCCGGTGGCGAGCGTGTAGTCGTAGGGGACCTTCACCTTGCCGTCCTCGTCGATGACCGCCTGGTCGGCGTGGGCGAGGATGACGTCAGGCCGCTCGTCCAGCGCCTCCACGCAGCGCCGCAGCAGGTCGCGGGCGTACAGGTCGTCGTGCGAGGCCCACTTGAACAGCTCGCCGCGGCACTGGGTGAACACGTGGTTGTGGTTCGGGGCGGCACCGATGTTGCGGGGCAGCCGGAGGTACCGGATGCGGGAGTCCTGCGCGGCGTACTTGCGGCAGATCTCCTGGGTCCCGTCGGCCGAGGCGTTGTCGGAGACGACCAGCTCGAAGTCCTCGTAGGTCTGGCCGAGCAGGGCGTCGAGGGACTCGGCCAGGTACTCCTCGCCGTTGTACACGGGCAGGCCGATGCTCAGCCGGGGTCGGGCGGTCATGATGTCCTCACTTCGGGAAGGGGGTTGTGGCGGCGCTCGCGCAGGGCGGACCGCAGCTGCAGCCACCACACGGCCGAGGCGCAGACGGTCGCGGCGGCGACGCCCCAGGCCGAGCCGACCGTGCCCGCCAGGGCCGCCCCGCCGAGCCCGCCGCCGACGTAGCAGGCGGAGGCGAACAGCTGGCAGCGCAGGCTGCGCCGGGCCGCGGCGAGCGCGCGGAGCCCGGCCGCCGCGCCGGTGCCGAGGCCGGCGCCCGCGACGCCGAGCGCGGCCGGCAGGATGAGTTCCGAGGCGGAGTGCCAGACGCCGCCGAGCACGAGCTCGCCGGCCCGGTCCGGCACCAGCAGCAGCGCCGCGCCCCAGAGCAGCGCGGCGGCGGCCTGCCCGCCGCCGAGCAGGAGGCAGAACCTGGCGAGGCGGTGCGGGGCCTGCCGCAGCACCCGTGCCGCCTCCGCGACGGTGACCAGTGACAGCCCCATCAGCAGGGCGAGGAACGGGCCGAGCAGGAGCTCCGCGCCCCGGACCGCACCCACCGCGCCGACCCCGGCGATCGCGCCGAGCCCGTACGCCCGCAGCTGGCTCGCGCCGCTGAGGCTGACGTTCTCGGCCAGGTACCGGTAGCCGAGGTCGCGGTGCTCGCGGATCCACCCGCGCGCCCCGGTCATCCGGGGCCGGATGCCGGACTGGAGGCAGCCGTACACCGAGGCCGCCGCGGCCGACGTGCCCCAGGCGAGCACGAAGGCGGCCACGCTGCCCACACGGGCCGCCACCACCATGGCCGGTACGAGCGCGGCGCCCCCCAGGAGGTCGTTGGCGAACGCCTTCCGCCCGGCGCCGGCGGCGAAGAACGAGTACCGCCAGGCGTCCTGCAGCAGCAGCGCCGGCAGTACGACGCCGAGGCAGGCGAACGCGGGCCCCACGCTGCCGCCCAGGCCCAGCCCGACCGCCAGGAACGCCGCACCGATCGCGGCACCGACACCGAGCGCGGTACCCGACGAACGGGCCGCCGCCCCGCGCCAGGACGCGTCCGGCACGCCGCTGAAGCGCACCACGAGCGGGTCGGTGGCCAGCCCCCGGGAGACGCTGAGCACCACGCCGTAGGTCACCCAGGCCAGGCTGAACACGCCGAACGCGGCAAGACCCAGCGAGCGTGCCACGTAGATGCCCACCGCGAAGTTGGTCATGCTGCAGACCGCCTGGTCGGCCAGTCCCCAGGACAGCCGGCCGACCACGGCCCGCTTGGCGGTGGACCGGGCGCGTCCGGCCCCGGCCGCCGGGGCCGTCGTCTTCTCCCTCCGGGTGGTCATCGGCGTCATGCCTTGATCAGCCCGGCGCCGTGCAGGGCGTCGGCCGCGGCGGCGACGGTGTCGAACGGCAGACCGGACCGCTCGGCGACGTCCAGCAGACCGTGCTCGCCGTCGGAGAGGCTGAGCACCCAGAGCATGGCCATCTGGGCCTGCTTCGCGTCGCTGCGGCCGCCGAGCGAGTCGTACAACCCGCGTCGGCCCAGCTGTGGTTCGCCGTAGGGGCTGAGGTTGAGGTACCGCCGGTTGCGGTCCAGCACGGAGAACGCCTCGCGGCAGACGGCGAGGGTGTCCGCCATCGCCTCCGGGGAGACGAAGTCCGGGTTGTCCGCCGAGGTGTGGTACTCGGGGTAGCCGGCGTACGGGGTCCGGCTGAGCGAGCCCACTGCGAGATCGAACCCGGGCGAGCAGAACTGCCGCTCGTCGTAGCCGTACGGAGTGAACTCGGCGACGCCGTGCGGGCGTTCGGAGGCCGCCAGCACGTGCCGCATCACCCGGTCGATCTCCGCATCGCCGCGCCTGCTCTGCTTGTACGTCAGCCGGCCCGGGTCACCGGCGCAGGCCAGCACCAGGCCGTGCCTGACCCGCTCGATCCGCTCCGCGTTGCGGGCCAGCCAGGTGATCGCCCCGATGGTGCCGGGCGCGAAGATGAACCGGTACGTGTAGTACGGCGTCTCCTGTGCCAGCGCCCGGGCCAGGAACACCGCCACCGCGATCCCGGCCAGGTTGTCGTTGGCCAGCGACGGATGGCAGACGTGGCAGGAGACGATCACCTCGTCGGGTACCTGCCCGGGGACCACGTGCTCGGCGTAGGTGAGGTGGCCGTCCGCGAGCGTGGAGTCGATGCGCACCTCGTACTCGCCGTCCGGCAGCGCGTCCAGGGTCTCCTGGGCCAGGCAGAACCCCCAGTCCGGCGCGTAGTAGCTGGTGCGGTACGGCACCCAGGCCGGGTGGTCCGGCAGGGTGTGCAGGTGCGCGCGGAGTTCGGCCAGCGGCATGGTCCGCGACACCGGCACGCTGTAGCCGAGCACGTGCAGGCTGGACGCGGCGAAGTCGACGACCCGGTTTCCGGCGGTGTCGGCGACGTACGCGTCCCGGATGTTCCACTCCTGCGGCACCGTCCAGTCGAGCACCTGCGTCCCGGTCGGCACCTCGTGCACCTGCAGCGGGACGTACTCGCCCACGATCTCCAGGGTGGCGCGCACGCCGTCGCCGGTGATGCTCCGGCACAGCGGGTACAGCCGCTCCACCAGCCCGTGCATCTCTTCGCCCGCCGAGGTCACCGGCGCCACCGCAGGGTGTCGTCGACGGCCCCGGCGTCGGACGCGGCACGCAGCACGGCGAGCCGGGTGAAGCGCTGCTCGAAGTCCTCCCGGGTCAGCCCGTGTTTCCGGTAGGCGTCGGCGAGTTCCAGCGCGCCCCGCTTCACCGTCCACTCGCAGTCGAAGCCGGGCAGCGCGGCGCGGAACCTGGAGAAGTCCACCCGGTACGACCGGGGATCGGCCCCGGTCTCCCCGGTGATCACGACCTTCGCGCCTTCCACCGCCTCGGCGACCTGACCGGCGATCTCGGCGACGGTGACGTTGTTGGTCTCGCTGCCGATGTTGAAGGCCCGGTCGTGCACCGCTTCGCGCGGCGCGGCCAGCGCGGCCGCGAAGGCCCGTGCGATGTCGGCGGCGTGCACCAGCGGGCGCCAGGGGGTGCCGTCGGACATCACCAGGACCTCGCCGGACAGCAGCGCGTGGCCCACCAGGTTGTTCAGCACGATGTCGGCGCGCAGCCGGGGCGAGTAGCCGAAGGCGGTGGCGTTGCGCATGAACACCGGGCTGAAGTCGCCGTCGGCCAGCGCGTGCAGGTCGTCCTCCACCCGCACCTTGGACTCCGCGTACGGCGTCACCGGGCGCAGCGGGGCGTCCTCGGTCACCAGGTCGCCACCGCCCGCGGCCCCGTAGACCGAGCAGGTCGACGCGTACAGGAAGCGCCGCACCCCGGCGTCGCGGGCCAGCCGGGCCAGCCGCACGGAGGCGTGGTGGTTGATGTCGTAGGTGAGCTGCGGCGCCAGCGATCCCAGCGGGTCGTTGGACAGCGCGGCCAGGTGGATCACGGCGTCCACCCCGGTCAGGTGGTCGGCCGTGACGTCACGCAGGTCCACCCGGTGCCCCGGCGGGTCCGCGGGCTGCGGGCCGAGGACGCAGTCGGCGAACAGGCCGGCGTCCAGGCCGACGACCTCGTGCCCGGCGGAGCCGAGGACCGGGGCCATCACGGTGCCCAGGTAGCCCTGGTGTCCGGTCAGCAGTACGCGCAAGGTTCATTCCCCCAGATCGAGAGTGAGTTTGGTGACGGCGAACGCCTCGGCGTAGCGCGCGTGGCATTCGATGCCGCGGATCCGTGCGAGGCCGAGGAAGGCCTCCCGGTCGTACCAGGGCCGGTGGCGCTGCGAGGGGTAGTGCTCCTGCAACAGCCGCACCTTCCGTTCGGCGATCTCCGGCGAGAGCGGCTGGTACGCCGTGGGGCGGCCGAGATCGCCGTCCCACTTGACGATCTCGTAGCCGAGTACGAGGTGGTCGCGGAACGCGGTCGGCAGCAGCTGCGCCAGGCCGCGGTGATCCTGGTGCGCGTCATCGGTGCGCGGGGCGAGGACGAGATCCGGCTCGGTCTGCCCGCGCAGTTCCTCGACCGCTGCCTTGGCTTCCTCCCAGTGCGCGGGCATCCGGCCGTCCGGCAGTTTGAGCACGGTCAGCCGCAGGTCGGCGCCCGGGCAGAAGGCGGCGAGCGCGGCCCGCTCCTCCTCCTCCCGCTCGCTGCCGCCGCCGGAGAGCACCAGCGCGTCGATACGGACACCCGGCCGCGCGAGGCACAGCGTGAGCAGCGTGCCGCCGGCGCCAATGGCGATGTCGTCGCAGTGCGCCCCCACCGCGACGAGCCGGTCCAGGCGCCCGGCCCCGAGCCGGATCACGCGGCCCCCGCCCCGGCGGCGTGCCTGCTGCCGGTCGCGCCGGCTCCCGCGCCGTCCCGTTCCCACACGGCCCACGGGCGGTCGCCCAGGGCGTAGGCGGCGTCGAGGGAGGCCCGTTCCTTCACGGTGTCGGTCGGCTTCCAGAAGCCGCGGTGCTGATGAGCCACCAGCCGGCCGCGTTTGGCCAGCTGTGCGCATCCGTCCGCAACCAGGTCCCCGTTCTCCGGTATGTGGTCGAAGACCTCCTGGCGGAGCACGAAGTAGCCGCCGTTCTCCCACAGCGGCAGTTCGCTCACCGGCGTGATGCCCCCCACCAGGCCGTCCTCGCCCAGGTCCACGCAGTGGAACGACGACTGCGGCGGTACCACCATCATCGACGCCCCGGCGTCACGCCGGGCGAACTGGTCGATCATCACCGGCAGCGGGGCGTCGGTGAGCACGTCGGCGTAGTTGGCGAGGAACATCTCGTCGCCGTCCAGGTGGTGCCGCACCCGGCGCAGCCGCTCTCCGATCGGCGACTCGATGCCGGTCTGCGCGAACGTGATCGTCCAGTCGGCGATGTCGGTGGAAAGGAGTTCGGTCCGCCCGCCCCGCAGCACGAAGTCGTTGGACGTCGTCTCCTCGTAGTTGAGGAAGAAGTCCTTGATGTGGTGGGCCCCGTACCCGAGGCACAGAATGAACTCCTTGTGCCCGAAGTGCGCGTAGTAGCGCATGACGTGCCAGATCAGCGGCCGGGGACCGACCATCGCCATCGGCTTGGGCACGTCGTCGGAGGCTCCGCTGCGCATCCGCATCCCGTAACCGCCGCAGAACAGTACGACCTTCATCGCTTGACCTCGACAATGCTCAGTTCCGGGATGGGGAAGACCAGCCGGCCGCCCCAGGCGTGCACGAAGGACAGCTGCTCGACCAGCTCGTCCCGCAGGTTCCACGGGAGGACGAGCACGTAGTCCGGTTCGTCGGCGGCTATCTGCTCGGGCGGCAGGATCGGGATGCGGGTGCCAGGGGTGAACCTGCCGTGCTTGTACGGGTTGCGGTCGACCGTGTACGGGAGCAGGTCGGGCCGGATGCCGCAGTGGTTGAGCAGGGTGTTGCCCTTGCCCGGGGCGCCGTAGCCGACGACCGTCTCGCCGCGCTCGGCCGCCTCGATGAGGAACCGCAGGAGGTCCCGGCGCACCTTGGCCACCCGGGCGGAGAACTCCGTGTACCCGGACAGCTCCTGCAGCCCGGCGGCCTTCTCCCGGTCCAGCACCTCGGCCACCCTCCGCGACGGCTCGCCGGCCACCTCGGCCGGCCGGGCCCACAGCCGGATGGAGCCGCCGTGCGTGGGCAGCAGCTCGACGTCCACGAGCGCGAGTCCGCCGCTCGCCAGCGCCCGGGCCGCGGACGCGACCGTGTAGTACTGGAAGTGCTCGTGGTAGATCGTGTCGTACTGGTTCTCCTCGATCAGGGTCAGCAGGTGCTGCACCTCGATGGAGACCCAGCCGTCGTCGGCGACCAGGGCGCGCAGCCCCCGGGTGAACCCGACCACGTCGGGGATGTGCGCGTACACGTTGTTGGCCACGACCAGGTCCGCCGGGCCGTGCTCGGCGCGGACGGCCGAGCCGGTGGCCGGGTCCAGGAACTCCGTGAGCGTGGGCACGCCCGCGTCCCGCGCCGCGGCGCCGACGTTCACCGACGGTTCGATGCCCAGGCAGCGGATCCCCCGGTCCACCACGTGCCTGAGCAGGTACCCGTCGTTGCTCGCGACCTCGACCACGAAGGCGTCCTTCGCTCCGGGGTCGAGACCCAGCCGCTGTACGGCGTCGGCGACGAACGTGCGTGCGTGCTCCACCCAGGAGGTCGAGTAGGAGGAGAAGTACGCGTACTCCTTGAACGTCTCCTCCGGAGTGATCAGCGGAGGGATCTGCGCGAGCCAGCAGTCGGTGCAGACCCGCAGGTGCAGCGGGTACGCCGGTTCCGGCCGGTCCAGTTGGTCCGCGGCGAGAAAGCTCTCGCACGGCGGGGTCGCCCCCAGGTCGACGACGCTCCCCATCGCCGCCGAGCCGCAGAGTCGGCATCGTGTCATCTACTGCCCCCATCCCTGCCCGCGCGGGTGCCCCGCCGCGAGCCAGCGTTTCCGTTTCCCTTTCCTGCCGGCGGCGCGCTGTCCGCGCCGCCGGACCGACCCGCGATCGCGGTGCGGTACCCCTCCACCAGGCGCTCCAGGCCGACGGCCGGGCTGAAGCCCTGCTCGTAACGGCGCCGGGCCGCCCGGCCCATCTCCTGGTTGCGGGCTTGCCCGGCCGTGATCCTGCGGATGCAGGACGCGAGCGAGGCGGGCTCGCCCGGCCGGTGCAGCAGCCCGGTCACCCCGTCCTCGACGAGTTCGACGAAGGCGCCGTGGCCCGCGGCGACGGCCGGGACCCCCGCCGCCATCGCCTCCACGACCACCAGGCCGAACGCCTCCAGCCACGTCGAGGGCGCCACCACGGCGACCGACCGCGCGACGGCCTGCCGGCACTGGTCCGGGTCGTACAGGCCGACGAACCGCACGTCGTCCCGGCCCGCCGCCCAGGCGGTCACCTCTCGCTCCAGCGGCCCCGCGCCGGCGACCACGAGCGGCACGCCCACACCGCCGCCGGCGGCGATCTCGTCCCACGCGGCCATGAGCAGCCGCACGCCCTTGGCCTCCGCGAGCCGGCCGAGGTAGAGCACGTGCTCCCCCGCGCCCGCTCGGCAGGTGCCGGGGTCGGGCACGAAGTTGTGCTTCACCGCCAGCCGTTCGGCCGGCATGCCGGACTCCACCAGGACGTCGCGCTGCGCCGCGGAGATGCAGAAGAACCGCTCCACGCCGGACCACCACCGCCGCCGGTTGACCGACAGGCTGACCGCGAGCGGCACCGTCGCCAGCCGGGAGTTCCGGTAGCAGCCGTGCCGCACGGCGGGCAGCGGCGCCGACCCGACGCACTCGGCGCACGGCCGGCCGTCCCGCTGCAGCGTGCCGGGCGGGCAGACCTGGGTGTAGTTGTGCAGTGTGGCGACGGCGGGCACGCCGGCGTCGGCGCAGGCGGCCAGCACCGCGGGCGACAGGAGCGGGAAGACGTTGTGTACGTGCACCACGTCCGGCCGCTCGGCGCGGAGCCGGGCGGCGAGCTCCGTGCGGACCGCCGGGTTCCACGGCACGAGCAGCGGCAGCGCGGCCTTGGACATCAGGGACCGGGCGGCGATGTCGTCGCTGCGTCGCTCGAACACCCCGACCCGGTGGCCGGCCTCGCGCAGCAGCCCCACCTCCTGGTCGACGACGTTGTTCTCCCCGCTCGGCTGCGCCGAGGCGTAGCGGTTGTGCACCACGAGAACGTGCATGCTCAGGTCACCTCCGATTTCCGGGCCCATTGCGGTATGCGCCGTCGGGGGACTTCGGGCGTCGAGAGGGGAGTGGCCGCGGCAGGTGCCGCCAGCAGCGAGGCGGCCACGGTCAGGTGCAGCAGGTACGGCGAGGCGTCGCCCAGCCCGGCCTCGGTGTACGACGCGATCGCGCAGTAGCTGATCAGGAAGATCGCGCAGGCCCGCTGCACCGAGGGCGGGCGCAGCAACGCGACACCGCCCAGCACGATGACGACCGCGGCCACGATGGCCGTGCCGGTCAGCCCCTGCTCGTGGTAAACGGCCAGCCAGCTGTTGTCGATCGGCAGCCCGCCGAAGGACTTGTCGCCCAGGCCCGCGCCGAACAGCTGCTCCGAGGTCGTCCGGGGGGCTGCCAGCAGGGCGTCCCAGACCTTGGCCCGACCGGTGAGGTTGGAGAAGTTCTCCTGGCTCTGCCCGCGCAGGAACCACGCCTGCAGCGCGGAGTTGAACGCCACCGCGGCCACCGTGGCGCACAGCACCGCCCAGGCGAAGAACCGGCGGGCGGTGGCGCTGGTCAGGACGAGCGAGCCGATCGCCAGCACGAGCCCGATGAGCAGGCCGAGCGTGGCCGTCCGGGTATGGGTCAGCGCGAGCAGGACGAGTGCCGGCACGATGACCAGCGCCGCGCTGCCCCTGTCGGTCCGGCGGCCCAGCACGAGCAGCACGGTGAGCCCGGTGATCACCGCGGCGTACTGTCCGATCTGCGGCGGGGTGAGCGGCCACAACGCGCCGACCAGCCGCCCGCCGTAGAGCTCGGGCATGGCCGCGCCCGGTGAGATGAGCAGCCCGGCGGCCACCGACGCGAGCACCGCGAAGTACAGCCGGACGTGGTGCCGGACGAACGTCGGGCTGCCGTCCCACCAGCGGCTGAGCAGCCACAGCGTGCCGACGAAGAGAGCCAGCCGGGTGCAGCGGAACAGCGCGCCGAACCCGGACTCCAGGTTCGCGCTGGAGATCACGCTCGGCACCAGCAGCAGGGTGAGCAGGAACAGGAAGGCGCTGGCCCGGATGCGCAGCCGGAGATTGAGGGCGAGCGCCAGCGTGAACGCGGCGACCAGCGCGCCCATGGTGACCATCTGGATGAGGGAGCGGGGCAGCGGGACGATGGTCTTCGCCCCGGTGGAGCCGAGCGTGTTGAGGATCAGCAGCCCCCAGACGATCCCGACGGTCTTCGGGGTGCGGCCTGTGAGGTCCGGGTGGTCCGTGGGGTCTGGGCGCATCTCAACCACCCGCCCGTGCGCGGAAGGTGCTGCCCGCGTCCTGCCGGTAGGGCGTGCCCTGCCACTGCCCGGAGTCGAGTTCCCGGCTCGGGTCGTGGGCGACGAAGCTCCACGGCCCGATGTAGACGTTGTCGTGCCAGCGGTTCTGCTGCTTGTGGGTGATCGCCTCGGCCACCGGTTCGCCCTTGTACGGCGACCAGTCCGGATAGGTGCCGTAGTTGGCCAGCACGGCCATGCGGCCGCACTTCACCGTGCACCCGACGACGGACGTGTCCAGCACGAAGCGGTTGCTGTGGATGTCCACCCGCTGGGTCTTCCACCGGCAGTCGGCGTAGAGCGGTGCGGCGGCGATCGCCGGCTGTGCGCAGCGGCCGGTGTCCTTCACCAGCAACGTGCAGTCACCGGACGAGGTGTTGGCCGGGCTGTTGCAGAACCGGTCGGCGTTTTCCCACAGGGTGACCCCGGACCAGTTGTTCTCCAGCACGTTCCGGTAGATCTCGATCTTGTCCGTGCGGGCCCGGATCCGTGGTTCGCCGCCGGACTCGGACAGGTAGACGGTCGCGAACGGGAAACTGTCGCCGCGGTCGGCCTTCCCGCGGCCCTCGACCCAGTTGTTCCGCCGGATCGTGTTCTTCCGGATGACGGCGTTGTAGCTGGTCTCGTAGATCAACGCGGCACCGTCGTTGGCCTCGAGCACGTTGTCCTCGATGCGGAAGTCGTTGTTGTTCGTGTCCGCCCACAACCCGGGGCCGCGGTTGTCGTGCACCCAGTTGCCGCGTACGTCCGCGCCGTTGACGGCCCAGAACTTGACGCCTCCGGTGCAGCCGCAGCCCGGCCGGCGCCGCTCCCAGTCGCCGGTGTTGTTGGCCGTGATCTCGTTGCCCTCGACCACCAGGCCGCTGATCGGGTCCCCGGCCTTGTACGCGTTCAGGCCGTACTGTCCGTTGCCGCGCAGGCAGCTGGCGCGGACCCGCTGGCGGGCACCGGCCATCAGCCCGGCGCCGGAGTTGTTCTGGATCGTCGCGTGCTCGATCACCCACCCGTCGGCCGAGTCGTGATTGACCACGCCCTCGTTGTGCGGCGCGACGAAACCCTGCACGGTCAGGTAGCGGATGGCGACCTCGCCGGCGGCACCGCCGAACGCGTACTGGTTGGTCTTCCGGCCGTCGAGCACCGCGCCCGGCGCTCCGAGGTAGCTGTTCCCCTCCTTGGGGACGACCTGGGCGTAGCGGTCGGGTGCGAGCCGGTGCGTCCCCGGCCGGAGCCAGAACGTGGTGTTCGGTGGGCTGCTCCTGGTCTTCGCGGCCAGGTCGCCGACCACCGCGGGGTCGACCGTCACCGCGCCCGCCGGCGGCTTCGCCGGCCCGGCCGCGGGCTCGGCGCACACCCGGGCCACGGACGTGGAGGGCGCCCCGGACGCGGAGGGCGTACCGGTCGGCTCCGCCGGGGCGTCCGACGCACTCGTACAGCCGGTCGCCGCCAGCAGGACCAGCGCCAGCGGTGCCGCCGGCAACGCCCAGTGCCGCCTCTTTATCACCACACCCCCCTAGCCGCCGAACCTGAGTACGGTGGTGAACTCCCCCGACAGCGCACCGCCGTCGGCGGTGCCGATCAGCGTCGTGGCGGGTTCCTTGCGTCCGAAGCCGGCGGAGTACCAGCCCAGCGGCGGGTCGGTCTCGCCGCGATGCGCCCGCCAGGACAGCCGAGCGGGCAGGTCGAGCACGGCGGAGCGGTCCTCGCCGTCCCGGGTCCAGGTGAGCACCGCCCGGTTCCCCACCAGGTCCGCGGCGATCGCCGGGCCGAGGTGGAACGCCAGGCGCACGGCCCGGTGCGGGCCGCGCACCTCGTCGACCACCCGCAGCTCCCGGCTCGCGGCGGTCAGTTCCACCCGGCGGCGGTGCACGGAGCGCTGGTAACCGTCGTGCTCGGCGCACCAGCGGGCCGTCCCCCCGGCGGAACCGCCGGATGTGTCCGCGACCAGGACGCGGCTGCGGGCATGCCGGGTCCACAGGAACGGGCCGCCGGAGACGGACTGGTCACCGCCGTCCAGTTGCAGGGTGTTGTGGCCGAGGGTCGACCGGAAGTACTGCCGCCACTCGGGCTGCCCGTGGTAGCAGAACGTCCCCGGGTCGGCGAGCACGTCGACCCCGTCGTGCCGGACCTCCACGGACAGCGCGTCCGCGTGGGCGTGCGCGGCGATGGACAGGAACCCGTGCGGACCGGCGTCGCAGCGGCACCAGATCTCCGCCGCACCGCGCAGGATGGTCATGCCCGCGTCGGCGAAGTGGTCCGGCCGGCCGGCCGGGCGGGTCACGGCCGGCGCGGTGGGCCGGATGAGCGCGGCCAGCAGCGGGGTGCGCACATCGGTGCCGGTCACCGCCGGCCACCAGGCGAGCCGGCCGAACACCGCGTCCCCGGTGGCCAGCAGCGAGGCCCAGCGGTCGGTGCCCGCGCCGTCCACGACCAGACCGTGCCCGTCGTCCGCGTCTCCCTGGCGCGGCGGCCGTAACCGGTCGTCCACGACGGCCGCGAGCGCGTCGGTCATCCGCAGCAGCACCAGCCGGACCGGTGCGGGGACCGGCACACCGGCGGCATCCGCCTCGGCCACCGCGGCCAGGCCGAGCTCCAGCACGAGTCCGTGGTACTCGGTGGCCAGCTCGCGGTTGAGGCCGGAACCGAAGGTGTTGCTCCGCAGATGCCGCTCCAGGGACCGCAGTGCACCGGCCCGCCAGCGCGCCGAGGAGGGGAACCAGCCGAACGCGCAGGCTGCGGCGAACTGCCCGGCGGCCTCGGCGATGACGTGGTTGTTCGCCGAGGACCCCCGGCTGGGGAAGGCGGCCAGCCAGCGCTGGTGGTGCCAGATCTGGTTCAGCGCCACCGGGTTGCCCTCGAACAGCCCGGCCGCGCCCGGCCAGCCGTCGAGCAGCCGGCGGACCCACACCCAGGACAGCAGCCGGACGCCCAGCTCGATGCCGCTGATCCAGTGCACGCCGCGCAGCGGCGGGTTGGCCGCCCACCACGACCGCAGGTGCTCGGCCACGCGCTCGGCGTACTGCTCGTTCCCGGTGATCGCGTAGGCGGCGGCGAGCACGGTGAGGTACTGGTGCCGGGACAGCTCCCAGATCTGCTTGACGTCTCCGACCGCGTCCTCGCTCCGGTACGGCACGTCGAAGGCGTAACCGGACGGAGCCCGGCGCCCGGTCTTCGGGTCGTACCACCAGTCCGGGTCGGCCAGGTCGTCGCGGTCCACCCCGAAGTACCCGGCGTGCCCGGCCATCAGCCGGTCCGCCTCGGCGATGAGGCGTTTCGCGGCGTCCGGCGGCACTGCGGCGACCGTCCCGGCGGGCAGTACCGCGGTGAACCGGGCGCCGGTGACGCCCGGGCAGTCCGGCAGCGCCGACCGCCACCGCCGCCTGCGCACCGCGTCGCCCACCCGGCCGCCGACCTCCCGCGGTCCCATCCGGGACAGCCGCCGCAGGTACCAGCCCGCGCCCATGCTCATCGTGCCCTCGCCAACTCCACCGGCGCGCCTGCGGCCAGGCCGGCCTGCACGGCGAGGGTGGCCGCCGTGGTGGCGACCAGCGACTCCAGCGGCACCGGCATCGGCCCGCCGGTCCGCACGGCCCTGATGAACGCGGCCAGTTCGGCGTTCTGCCCCTTGTCCCGGGCCTTGGGCAGCCGCGAGCTGACCCACCGCTTCTGCCCGTACACCGAAGCGCGGACGAAGTCGTCGAGCCGCAGCACCTTGCCGTCCGCGACCAGGTCCAGCGTCTCCTTGGGGAAGCCGGCCGCGCCGGTGGTGACGTAGCTGATGGTGGCGGTGGACCCGTCGGGGTAGCGCAGCACGACCTGCACGTCCTCGTTGCCGGGCGCGGCGACCGCGTACACCGAGACCGGGTCGGCCCCGATCAGCCAGCTCGCCGTGTCGATGAAGTGCCCGCCCTCGCCGGCGAACCGCGAGCCCTCGGTGCCCTGCCGGAGGTACCAGCTGCCGTGCTGCAGCCGCCCCGCGTTGACCAGGTAGCGCAGGCTCGCAGGACCGGTCCTGGCGCCGAACCGCTTCCCGGCCTCCTGGAGCAGCGGAGCGAACCGGCGGTTGAAGCCCACCTGCAGGCGGTCGTTGCCCGACTCCTCCACCGCCGCGAGCACACCGGCCAGCTCGTCCTCGGTGAGGGCAAGGGGCTTCTCCACGAAGACCGTCTTGCCGGCCAGCAGCGCCTTGCGGGTCAGATCGGCGTGCGAGCTGTGCCGGGTGACCACGAACACCGCGTCGATCGACGGGTCGCCGAGCGCGGCGTCGAGATCGGTGGTCGCCCGGGCGAAGCCGAACTTCCGCTGTGCGTTGGCCGCGGACAGCGCCGTCGTGGTGACGACCGTCGACAACGCGACGCCGTCGCGCTCCGCCAGGTGCGGCAGCAGCATCGACGTCGCGTAGTTCCCCGCGCCGACGAACGCCAGCCGCACCGGCGCGTGGGCGGGCCGGGCCGGGGTGGACGCCCCGCTGCCGCGCCGCACCGCGGGCACGGTCAGGGGAGCCGGGGCCGCCGCTCCCCCCTTCTGCCCGGGGTACCGGAACAGTACGGCCACAGCCTTCAAGTCGCCGTCCTTCAGGCTCCGATACGTCTCCACGGCGTCGTCGAAGTCGGCGACGCGGGAGACCAGGGGCTCCACGTCGACGCGGCCGCGGGCGAGGAGATCGAGGAAGCACGCCAGGTTGCGGCGCTCGGTCCAGCGCACGTAGCCGATCGGGTAGTCCCGCCCCTCGATCTCGTACTCCGGGTCGTAGCGCCCGGGGCCGTACGAACGGGAGAACCGGACGTCGAGCTCCTTCTCGTAGTACGCGTTCCACGGCAGGTCCAGGCGGCACTTGCCGATGTCGACGACCCGCCCGCGGTCCCTGCAGAGCCGGGCGGCCAGCTCGACGGGCTCGTTGCTGCCGCCGCCGGCGGCCAGGTACACCTGGTCCACGCCGTGCCCGCCGGTGAGCTCGGTGACGGCGGCCTCCACGGCCGCGGACGCGGGATCGCCGCAGGCCGCGGCGCCCAGGCGCTCGGCGAGCTCGCAGCGCGCCGGGTCGGGGTCGACGCCGACGACGCGGACGCCCGATGCGGTGAGGAGCTGAGCCACCAGCTGACCGATCAGCCCGAGACCGATGACCAGGGCCACCTCGCCGAGCTGCGGCTCGCCCTGGCGTACGCCCTGCATCGCGATCGACCCGACGGTGCCGAAGGCCGCGTGCTGCGGCGCGAGGCCGTCCGGCACCGGGGTGTAGAGGTTCTTCGGCACCCAGTTCAACTCGGCGTGCAGCGCCTGCTCGTTGCCGGCGCACGCCACCAGGTCGCCGGCCTTCACGTCGTCGATCCCGGCGCCGACCTGCTCGACCACCCCGCACAGCGAGTAGCCGAGCGGCGTGTAGGAGTCCAGCTTGCCCATCACCTTGCGGTAGGTGGCGGGGACCCCGTTGGTGGCCACGCTCTGCATGACCTTGGCCACCTGGTCGGGCCGGGAGCGGGCCTTGCCCAGCATCGACATGCCGGCCTCGGACACCTTCATGAGCTCGGTCCCGGTGGATATCAGCGAGTAGGCGGTACGGACCAGCACACCGCCCGGCTTGCACCCCGGCACCGGCACGTCGAGCACCGCCAGCTCGCCGCTCTTGTAGTTCTGAACAACCTGTTTCACCGAGCTCCCCTTGTTTCTGCGCTTTCTGCGCTGTCAAGCCGCCTGGCTCTGGCCCGAGCCAGAGGTCGCGCCGCGGTACCAGTACTCGAGGGTCAGCACATGCCACAGATGCTTGGAGAAGTCCCGCTGCCCGGCGGCGTCCTCGGCGACCATGCGCGCCAGCGCGTCGCGGCGCAGGAACCCGGAATTGACGAGCACGCCGTCGTGCACCACCTCGCGCACCAGCGGTGCCAGATCCCGGCTCATCCAGGCGCGCAGCGGGGCGCTGAACAGGCCCTTGGGCCGGTACACGATCTCCCGTGGCAGGACCGAGGAGGCCGCCTCCTTGAGGACGGCCTTGCCCTGCCGCCCGACGATCTTGCGATCGCCGGGCACGGCGAACGCCGCCCTGACCACCTCGACGTCCACGTACGGCACCCGCACCTCGGTCGACGCGGCCATGCTCGACCGGTCCGTGTAGGCGAGGTTCAGGCCCGGAAGGAACATCCGGGCGTCGCCCAGGCACATGCGGTTGACGAAGTCGTCGAGGTCGTTGTCCTGGTAGACGTCCGCGTGCTCGGTCAGCACGTCCTCGACCGTACCGGCCAGGTCCGGGTCGATCAGCGCGAGCAGCTCGTCCTGGTCGTACATGGTGTAGCTGCGCCGGAACGCGGTCTCCTCCGGCAGATCGGCGAAGGACAGGAACCGCTTCGCGAACCGCACCGACCGGTACCCGCGGCGGGCCGTGGCGACCGGCAGCCGGTCCACGGCGCCGGACAGCCCGCGCCGCAGGGGCCGCGGGACGCGCTGGTAGCGCAGCGCGAGCAGGTTGGCCAGGTGCTTGCGGTACCCGGCGAACAGCTCGTCGGCGCCCATCCCCGAGAGCATCACCTTGACCCCGGCCTCCCGGGCGGCCGAGCAGATCAGGAAGGTGTTGATCGCGGCGGGGTCGCCGATCGGCTCGTCCAGGTGGTACGTCATCTGCGGCAGCAGGTCGAGCACGTTCGGAGCGATCTCGATCTCGTGCAGGTCGACGCCGAACCGCTCGGCCACCTGCCGGGCGTAGCGGAGGTCGTCCGGCATCGCCTCGAACCTGGCGTCCTCGGCGCGGAAGCCGATCGTGTAAGCGGAGATGCCGGGCCGGTCGCGGGCCGCCAGCGCGGTCAGGTAGCTGGAGTCCAGCCCGCCGGAGAGGAAGGTCGCCACGGGTACGTCCGACAGCAGGTGGCGTCGGGTCGACTCCTCGACGATGGCGGCGATGTCCGGCCGATCACCGCTCTGCGCCCGTTCCCGGCCCTCGGCGGCGACGTCCTTCAGGTGCCAGAACCGGCCGCGCTCCACCCGGCCGTCGGGCCGGCACCGGAGCCAGCTCCCCGGCGGCAGCTTCTCCGCCTCGCGGAACGCACAGCGCGAGTCCGGCACCCAGTAGTACAGCAGCGAGGCCACCAGCGCCGCATGGTCCACCTGCAGCGACCCGCCGGTGGCGGCGGCGAGCGCCTTGAGCTCGGAGGCGAACACCAGGCCCCCGCCGCGCCGGAGCAGGAACAGCGGCTTGATGCCGAGCTGGTCGCGGGCGAGCACCAGCTCACCGGTCCGCTCGTCGAAGATCCCGAACGCGAACATGCCGCGCAGCCGGGGCAGACAGTCCGTGCCCCAGCGCCGCCAGGCCTCAAGGAGCACCTCGGTGTCGGAGGTTCCGCGGAAGCGCACCCCGGCGGCCGCCAGTTCGGCCCGCAGCTCCGGCGCGTTGTACAGCTCGCCGTTGTACGTCAGGGCGAGGCCGTCGGAGACCATCGGCTGGGCGCCGGTCTCGGACAGGTCGATGATGGCCAGCCGCCGGTGCCCGAGGTGCACTTCGCCGTCACCGGCGGCGTGGCCGTACCGGCCCGCCCCGTCCGGACCGCGGTGCGCCAGGGTATCCGTGAGCCGGTCGGTCACTGCCTTCCCGTCCGGCCATCGGTACGTGCCTGCGATACCACACATGTCCTACCGCACCTCCTGGTCGCTGTCCGGGACTCGCGCCCATGACGGGCGCTCCGTCTGCGGCCGGCCCGTCCCGTTCTGCCGGGCCGGCGGCTCGTTGCGGCCGCGCAGCGCGGTGTCCAGCCCGTCCCACAGCGTGCCGTCGGTCCGGTCACGCGGATCGGGGTCGATCAGAACCACACCGAGCACCGGAATGCGCAGGTCCGCGAGCTGCCGCGCCACGGTGTGCAGCCATGCGGCGCTGCCGTGCCCGGCACGTACGACGAGCACGGTCCGCGTACCGAGGTACTGGAGGTCGGTCCACGCCGCGCCGGGCGCCACCGAGCCGACGCCGATCCGGCGTTCGTGATGCGACCCGGCCGCGGCACGCTCGCCGCTGACCACGGTGGGGTCGCCCGGCTTCGGGCGGCGGTTGGCGAGCGGCAGGCCGGGCAGACCGTCGACGATCACCACCGGCCCCTCCTCCGCCAGTGCACCGGCGAGGTCCAGGGCGATCCCCGTCGTGCTGCGGGCACAGCCCAGTTCCAGCAGTGACACCGGCTCCGCGGAGCCGCGTACGGTGCGGGCCAGGGTCGTGGTGAGCCGTGTCCGTGCCGCCCGGGTCCGTCGGCGCTGCCACAGCCCGGCCGGCCGGCGGGGCGTGCGGCGCAGCTCCGCGATGACCGAGGCGCCGAGGTTCGCCGCGATCTCCCGGCGCAGCACGGGGCGGTCCGCCACCACCGCGCCGACCGCAGCCACCGCGAGCCCGAGGACGAGCCCGAGGACGAGCCCGATCGCGGCGTTGGTGCCGGCGGTCCTGGGCAGGGAGTGCCGCACCGCGCGCGGGGCGTCCACGATCTGTGTGCCGGCGACGAGCTGGGGCGTGCCGATGCGCGCCTCCGCGGCCCGCCGGCCGAAATCGGTGATCCGCGAGGTCAGTTCGGCCCGGCGGGCGAAGAGCGACTCCATGGTCGCCGACGCCTTCGGCCCGCTGTCCGGCGGTCCGTCTCCGATCGCCTTGTCGACCTGGGCGAGTTCGTCCCGCATGCGGTCACGCTGGGCGAGCAGGGCCTTGGCCTCGGCGGTCGCGGCTTCCTGTATCCGCTTCACATGGTCCGCGACGAACGCTTCGGCCAGCGCCTCGGCCCGGGCCACCGCTTCCGCGTCGCTGTCACCCGTCACATCGATCTGCAGCAGGTTGTTGGTCAAGCCGATACCCCCGTAGTCCTGCATGAAGTCCTCTGGCTTTTCCGGGGACCCGAGGGACCGGAGGGCGTGACGCGCGATCCGCGTGGTGTGCAGCAGCGCGACGTCGGTGCGGATCAGCGTTCCGGGGTCGTTCGGCTGGTCCGCCTGGTGCGCGACCAGCACCTTGGTCACCGCGGCCGGCGGCTGCGGCATGAGGACCGCCACCGCCGCGCCGGCCAGCAGCCCCAGCAGCGCCAGGGACAACCAGAGGCGGCGGCGCCTGCGCACCGCGACCACCAGCGCCTGCAGGTCCAGCAGCGGAGCGGCGGCCGGAGACTCCGCAGTCGTGCTCGTCGTCACACCGAACCTCGCCTCGCGTCGTCGCCCACCGCGAGCGCCGGCGCGGCGCCCTCCGGAGCAGGGCCGGCAGACCGCGCCGGACGGGCCCTGACCGTGCCGGCGAGGACGGTGCCGACGAGCTCGTACCGGGCGTCGGCACACGCCTCGGCGATGCCGGCGAGCTCCGCTGCGGTCCAGCTGCCCGCGCTGAGCACGACCAGCGCACCGGAC
This sequence comes from Streptomyces sp. NPDC037401, assembly GCF_055602345.1. Classification (NCBI taxonomy): domain Bacteria; kingdom Bacillati; phylum Actinomycetota; class Actinomycetes; order Kitasatosporales; family Streptomycetaceae; genus Streptomyces; species Streptomyces sp. NPDC037401. The sequence continues at coordinate 155,193 of NZ_JBVJWO010000003.1, read as the reverse complement.
TCGTCGTCGCGGTCCGGCACCAGCGGCCGGGACACCGAAACCCCCACCACCCGCAGCACGGGGTTTCCCCTGCCGGAAGAGCTCGGGGAAGGATCGCTCCCGGCCTCGGCGACGAGCTGCCCGGCGGCCCGGCGGGCGATCTCGTCGCCGTCGGGGACGACGACCAGCAGCCCCCGGGAGGCCGGCAGCCGGTCCCGGAGGCGGGCGCACACCCGCCGGTAGCGGATCTGCCGGCCGGGCTCGTCGCCTGAGGCCTGCGGGGCCGGTACGTCCCACCGGATGTCGACGCCCAGCAGCCGGCGGATCCGGGCCCGTGCGCCACGGTCCTCCGGCCGGTGCGCGGGCCCCTCCTCGGGTACGTCGACGGTACCCAGCAGCGCCGCGCCCAGCGCCGCGGCGATCTCCGGCTCGGTGCGCAGCCGGCGACTCATCCGTGCGGCGGTGAGATGGCCGATGACCGCGAGCAGGAAGAACAACAGCGCCCCGCCGACGACGAGCTGCGTCCGCGTCGGCGGTGCCTCGCCGTCCGGCCGGGCCGCCGGGCCCATGACGACCATGTTGGCCTTGGTGGCAGCCGGGTCGGCCTGGTCCAGCTTGTTGACGGCCGCCTGCAGTGCGGTGCGCAGCTTCGCGAGCTCGGTGCGGGTCTGCACGCTCTCCACGGTCCGCCCCGGATCGGCGGCCTCGGCCAGATCGGTGATGCGGCGGTTGGTCTGCACCACCATCTCCCGCAGCGCCTCGGGTCCCGCCGCCGCTTCGGGGTCGGTGTTGTCTCCCGCGATCCTCGCGGCGAACGCGACGAACTGCCGGGCCACCTGGTCGGAGAGTTGCTGTGCGCGCTCCGGGGTGTCGGCCGTACCCGAGATCCTGACGATGTTCCCGTCGGCGGCCTTGGCGCTCACCCGGTCCCGCAGCTCGCCGCCGCCGACCCCGGTCCAGCCGAGCGTGGCGGCCGCGCGGTCGACCACCACCGAACTGGCCGCGATCTCCGCCTGGGTCAGCAGCTCGCGCTCCTCCCACGCCCCCGGCAGCAGTACCGATGCCGACGTCGTGTAACGCGGTGGCAGCAGCAGCGAGGTGCCGTAGCCGACGAGCGCACCCACCACGGCGAGGATGGTGAGGAGCCGCCGGCGCCGACCGATGATCCGACCGATCGTGACCAGGCGTATCGTGTCATCGCTCAACGGAGCGGTCTCCTCCTTGCCCGTCCCGTCCGGCCACCGGCACCGGAGCGCGGCCACGGCAGGCCGCGGCGTAGGCGGCGAGCAGCGACGCCTGCGAGTTCCGCCAGGAGAGCGGCCCGTTGATCCGTTCCTGGCCGATCTTGCCCATCTGGGCCCGCTTCTCCGGATCGTCCAGCAGCAGCGCGATGAGCCCGGCGAACTCGCCCTCGTCGTTGGCGGGCGCGTAGACGGCCGCGTCGCCGGCGGAGACCCGGGCCTCCCGGAGGTCGAACGAGACGATCGGCCGGCCCATCACCATGTACTCCAGGACCTTGTTCATGGTCGACACGTCGTTGAGCGGGTTGCGCGGGTCGGGGGAGAGGCACACGTCCGCGGTGGACAGGTAGCGCGCCAGGTCGGCGTCCGGAATGCGCCCGGTGAACTGCACCTGCTCCGAGAGCCCGAGCTGCCGGGACAGCTCCACCATCGCGTCGAAGGTGTCGCCCCCGCCGACGAACACCGCGTGCCAGTCGGTCCGCCCGAGCTCGTCACGCAGCTTCGCGAGGGCACGCAAGGCGTAGTCGACGCCGTCCTGCGGGCCCATGACGCCGAGGTAGCACAGCAGATGGGGCTTGCCGCGCTTCAGCTCCGGCTCGGGCGGCACCGGCTTGAACCGGTCGGTGTCGGGCGCGCTGCGCACCACGAAGACGTCTTCCGGCCGCCGGCGGCCACGGCGCAGCGCGACGTCCCGGTAGCTCTCGTTCGTGGCGAGCACGACGTCCGCGGTCCGGTAGGTCAGCCGTTCCAGCGCGAGCACGGCGCGGTAGAGCAGGTCCTTGCCGCGGTCGAACCGGGAGAGGTACAGCTCGGGCACCAGGTCGTGCTGGTCGAAGACGAACCGAGTCCCGCGCCGCTTCAGCCACAGCGCGGGCAGGAACAGCAGGTCCGGCGGGTTGCAGGCGTGGACCACGTGGACGGGGCCGACCTTGCGGGCCAGCCGGAACGTGTGCCACAGCGCCGTTCCGTACTCCTGCGCGAAGCCGGCCGGCCCTCCGGTGGCCGCGCGCAACGGATAGCGGTGGATCCGCACCCCGTCGATCACCGCCTCCGGTTCGGTGTCCCGCTTCTCCCCCCGGGGGCAGATGACGTGCACCTCCCAGCCCGCGTCGCGCAGCGTCGTGCACTCCTGCCACACCCGCCGGTCGAACGGCACGGACAGGTTCTCCACCAGGATCAGCGCGCGACGGGCCGGCCCGCCGCCGCTGGTCGTGTCATCAAACGCCGCGTCACCAAGCAAGGCCCATGTACCCCGGTTCGGCCCGGCGCGCCTCGGCGTCGGGAAGGCGGATGAGGTCGACGATCACCGGGCCGTAGCCACGGGGCGGCAACGCGGACAGCACGGCCGGATCCCCGGTCCCGACCAGGCACACCTCGGCATGCTCGAGTACCTCTCCCACGGAGTCCGTGAGCAGCTGCGCGAGGTGCGGCAGCCGGGTCTCGATGTACTCGCGGTTCGCGCCGAGCAGCCGGGAGAGGTTCACGTTGGGGTCGTAGATCCGCAGGTCGTAACCCTTGCCGAAGAGCCTCTCCGCCAGCTCGACGAGCGGACTCTCGCGGAGGTCGTCGGTGCCGGGTTTGAAGGACAGCCCGAACAGGCCCACCCGGCGTTTGCCGGTGCGCTCGACCAGCTCCACCGCGCGCTGCAGGTGTTCGGAGTTGGAGGGCAGCACGTGGGCGAGGATGGGCACCGAAACGTCGGCCTGCCGCGCCGCGTGGACCAGGCTGCGCAGGTCCTTGGGCAGGCAGGAGCCTCCGAAGGCGAACCCGGGCCGGAGGTAGGCGGGGCTGATGTTCAGCTTGCGGTCGGCGAGGAAGACGTCCATCACCTGGTGAGAGTCCACCCCGAGCGCCTGGCACACGGCGCCCAGCTCGTTCGCGAAGCCGATCTTGAGGCCGTGGAACGCGTTGTCCGCGTATTTGATCGCCTCGGCCGTCGGGACCGGCACCCGGAACACCTCACCGGGCACTCCTTCGTACAGCGCCGCCACCACGTCGCCGCTGGCCGGGTCGAGTTCGCCGATGACGGTCTTGGGCGGGTCGAAGAAGTCCCGCACGCTCGTGCCCTCGCGCAGGAACTCCGGGTTGACCGCGACCCCGAAGTCCACCCCGGCCGTGCCGCCGGTGTACTTCTCCAGGATCGGAGTCAGCAGGTTCAGGCACGTGCCAGGGAGCATGGTGCTGCGGAACACGACGGTGTGCCGCCCACTGCGCCCACTGAGATCCGTCACCGCGGCACCGATCTGCTCGGTGACCCGTTCCAGGTACGTGGTGCACAGGCTGCCGTTGGGCTCCGACGGCGTGCCCACGCAGACCAGCGACACCTCGCTGTTCATGATCGCCTCGCGGACGTCGCCGGTGGCGCGCAACGCCCCGGTCCGCACGACCTCGGCGATGAGCTCGCCGATCCGCTCCTCGACCACCGGGGCCTTGCCGTCGTTGACCAGGTCGACCTTCACCTGGTTCACGTCCACCCCGATGACCTCGTGGCCCAGGCTGGCCAGGCACGCGGCCGACACGCAGCCCACGTACCCGAGTCCTAAGACGCTGACCTTCATGATCCGTTCCTCCCCCCGGGCAGGCCCTTCTGGCCTGCCGTCCGCGAGCCGACCGGACGACGCTCCCCGCGCATCAGTAGGCCCCCTGCCCCTGAAGCACCGCACGCAGGGTCTTCCACAAAATCACCGTGTCGAGGGCGAGCGACCAGTCCTCCACGTACCGCAGGTCCAGCCGGACGGCCTCCTCCCACGGCAGGTCGCTGCGTCCGCTGATCTGCCACAGGCCGGTGAGCCCGGGCTTGACCAGCAGCCGCCGCCGGATGTCCGGGTCGTACGCAGCGCACTCCTCGGGCAGCGGAGGCCGCGGACCGACGAGCGACATCGATCCGGTGAGCACGTTGAAGAGCTGCGGGAGCTCGTCGATCGAGTACCGGCGCAGCACCGCTCCCACCCGGGTCACCCGCGGATCCCGGCGGAGTTTGAACAGCGGGCCGGCGCCCTCGTTGCGGTCGGCCAGCTCGGCACGTGCCCCGCAGGCCCCGGCGACCATGGTGCGGAACTTGAAGATGGTGAACTCGCGGCCGTCCTTGCCGACCCTGCGCTGGCGGTACAGCGCCCCACCCCGGCTGTCCGCCAGCACGACCGCCCCGACGAGCACCATCAGCGGCGCGAACAGCATCAGCAGGACCGCCGCGCCCATCCGGTCGACGACCTCTTTGACCGCCCGGCGGCCCCCGGTGAAGGCCGGCATGCTGACCCGCAGCAGAGGGATCCCGAGCACCGCGTCGACGTGCAGCCGCGGGCCGGCCACCTCCATCAGCACGGGGGCCACGACCATTTCGGCATCGCTGCCTTCGAGGTTCCAGGCCAGCCGCTGCAGCCGGTCCGGTGACCAGTGCGGGTCCGGTGTGACGGCGACGACGCGGTAGCCGTCGCGGCGGACGTGGCCCGCGACCGCCGTCAGCCGGCCGACGACCGGCACCCCGTCCAGTCGGTCACCGTCGAACCCGAGACCATCCGGCGTGCACACCGCCTCCACCCGCCAGCCGAGGTGCGGGAACTTGCGGGTCCGCGTGATCAGGTCGCGCACGGTGGCCGGGCTCCCGGCGGCGAGCACCGGGCGCAGGCACCGCCCTTCCTGCCGCTGCTTGTGCAGCCGGAGGCGCAGTACGTATCGCGCGGTCATGGTGACGAGCGCGATCGCCGGGATCGCGACGAAGATCCAGAGCTTGATGTTGCGCGAGGTGAGGGCGATCCCGCCGAGCGCCAGTACGACGGCCGCCGTGAACAGAGAGCGTCCGAGCCGGCGGAATTCCTCGGCGCCCTGGCCGAGTACGGCCGGTGCCCACGCCCGGCTCACGGCGAGTGCTCCCAGCACCAGCAGCTCGGTGCCGAAGGCGAGAATTCCCCACTTCTCGTGCCAGTTGGCCGCGTCCCTGGCCCCGAAGAAGACGCCGATCGCCGCCACCACGAAGGCGGTGGCCACCGTATCGCCGGCGATGACGGTCCGGCGGTACCGCTGCTCCCAGTCGATTGCAGGCCGATTGATTTTCCCGTTCGCCGGCCGCCCACGCGTCGCCGGAAACGGGCTGACTAACTCCCTCTGCTGCACAGGACCCCCCCAGGTCGACAGCGGTTCGGCGAATTCGCCTCACACTGTTTACTCCCTCGGGAGACGCCACGCTCCCGAGAATGGCCTACCGGCTATTGCAGCACTACGTGAACCCCGCTCAGGCGGAAGCGGACTCGCATTTTCTATCAGAGTTTCGAGGTGCGCGGGAACCCGTTGAATTCCGGATGCTTCGCGCGCCCCCCCGGGCTCCAGGAATTGATCACTTCAACGTCCGGCATCGAGGGAGCGGCCGTAGGCCGTCCCTGGTGCGGGACCCATAGATCATTATTTGTCGGCTCGTGTCCAGGCATCTGAAGCACGTGTCAATCTAGAGCATCGGGGCCCGTCCGGAGGGGGGATGTGTGCAATTTGCGGTCAAGTTGCGAAGACGGATCCACGACGGGCGGATCGCCTGCGGGTGCCATGACGGCGCAGACGGGCCGTGTGACCTGCGATGACGGGAGTTCTCCGGGCTGTCGGCACCGGCAGCCCGGAGGGGTCCCGGCGCGGTCGGTCGGGCCGCGCTCGGGTCCGTGCGGCTCCGCCCCCTCCCCCTCCCCGGTGGCGCCGTGCGGCGGGGTGCCCGCCGGGCGCGTGAGAGGAGGGACCCCGCCGCTCCGGTCCGGCGGAGCTCTGCGCGTGCTGGAATTTCCCGCAGCCTTCCGGTGCGTTCGCAACTTCTGCCGGAAGACGGCTGGCCGAAATGAACCGAGGATTACCTGCCGGGAACCAGTTGAGGGGCCGGAACGCGGGAATCCTTGGCGTCGAATTCACGACGCGCAGGATCATCCCGAGTGTTTACCGGCGCGTACTCGGCGGCGGGCCCGCGGACGACGGACGACGGACTTCGGTGGGCTAGAAGAAGCCCAGCTTCTTCGGGGAGTAGCTGACCAGGAGGTTCTTCGTCTGCTGGTAGTGGTCCAGCATCATCTTGTGGGTTTCGCGCCCGATGCCCGACTGCTTGTAGCCGCCGAAGGCCGCGTGGGCCGGGTAGGCGTGGTAGCAGTTGGTCCAGACGCGGCCGGCCTGGATCGCGCGGCCCGCGCGGTACGCCGTGTTGATGTCGCGGGTCCAGACGCCGGCGCCGAGGCCGTACGCCGTGTCGTTGGCGATCCGGATGGCGTCCTCGAAGTCCTGGAACGACGTCACCGAGACCACCGGGCCGAAGATCTCCTCCTGGAAGACCCGCATGCGGTTGTCGCCCTCGAAGATCGTCGGCTGGACGTAGTAGCCGCCCGCCAGCTCGCCGTCGTACTCGACCTGCTGACCGCCCGTCAGGATCGTGGCTCCCTCCTTCTGGCCTATCTCCAGGTACGAGAGGACCTTCTTCAGCTGCTCCTGGGAGGCCTGGGCGCCGATCATCGTTTCCGTGTCCAGCGGGTGCCCGGGGACGATCAGTTCGGTGCGGGCGACCGCCGCGTCGAGGAAGTCGCCGTAGCGGCCGCGCTCGATCAGCGCGCGGGAGGGACACGTGCACACCTCGCCCTGGTTGAGGGCGAACATCGTGAAACCCTCCAGCGCCTTGTCGCGCAGGTCGTCGTCGACCGCCCACACGTCGTCGAAGAAGATGTTCGGGCTCTTGCCGCCCAGTTCGAGGGTCACGGGCTTCAGGTGCTCCGCCGCGTACTGCATGATCAGGCGGCCGGTGGCGGTCTCCCCGGTGAAGGCGATCTTGGCCACGCGGGGGCTGGAGGCGAGGGGCTTGCCCGCCTCCTCGCCGAAGCCGTTGACGATGTTGACGACACCGGGCGGCAGCAGGTCCGCCACCAGGCTCAGCCAGAAGTGCACGGAGGCCGGGGTCTGTTCGGCGGGCTTGAGGACGACGGCGTTGCCCGCGGCGAGGGCCGGAGCCAGCTTCCAGACCGCCATGAGGATCGGGAAGTTCCACGGGATGATCTGCGCGACCACGCCGAGCGGCTCGTGGAAGTGGTAGGCGACCGTGTCGTCGTCGACCTCGCTCAGCGCGCCCTCCTGGGCCCGCACCGCACCCGCGAAGTAGCGGAAGTGGTCGACGGCGAGCGGGATGTCGGCGGCCAGGGTCTCCCGGACGGGCTTGCCGTTCTCCCAGCTCTCCGCGACCGCGAGCCGCTCCAGGTTCTCTTCCATGCGGTCGGCGATGCGCAGCAGGATCGTGGCGCGCTCGGCGGCAGGCACCCGGCCCCAGCCGGGGGCGGCGGCGTGGGCGGCGTCCAGGGCGCGTTCGACGTCCTCGGCGGTACCGCGGGCGACCTCGGTGAAGGGCCGGCCGTTCACGGGGGAGGGGTTCTCGAAGTACTGCCCCCTGGCGGGCGGTACGTACTGCCCGCCGATCCAGTGGTCGTAGCGGGACTCGTAGGACATGATCGAGCCTTCGCTGCCGGGCGCTGCGTAACGGGTCATCCCTGTGTCCTCCCGGTGAGGGCGCGGTCCGTGCCGGACTGCGCTCGGCGCGAGGCTAGGAGCGGGTACGTTGCGCGCACGTTGCGGAGCCCCGGCGCCCGGCCCGGATGCGCGGCTCAGCCGCGCAGTTCCGCGTCGAGGCCGCGGACGCGGGCCAGGGCGCCGCCCCTGCGGTCGGGCGGCAGGGACGCGGCGAGCGCCCGCCACACGACGAGGTCGTCCTCGCCCCACGGGCTGTAGGCCCAGTCGGTGAGCAGTCCGGGATCGGCGCGGGCGAGGAGCGCGGCGCGCAGCTGGTCTTCGAGCCGTCCGCGCAGCCGGACGACCTCGGGCGCCGTGGAGGAGGGCAGCAGCGGGCCCTGGTAGCCGGCGAGGGCGGCGGAGGTGGCGCCCAGTGCCAGGTGGCGGGTGACGTCCGCGAAGTCCGTGGCCACCGGCGCGGCCAGCCGGTAGGGGCGGGACAGGAGGGCGCCGGGCTCGAGGAGCGCGCGCAGGCGTGACATTTCAGCGCGCAATGTCACAGGTGACACTGACTCGTCCTCGTACAGCCCGATCAGCAGCTCGTCACCGCTGAGCCCGCCCGGATGCCGCGACAGCAGCACCAGGATCTCGCTGTGCCGGCGCCCCAGCCGGACCTCCCGGCCACCGGTGGCGAACACGGCCTCGTCCCGGCCCAGCGCCGACAGCCCGTCCGGCGCGGGCGGGCCCGGAGCCAGCAGTGCCAGCTGCGACTCCGCGGCCCGGGCGACGGCCTGTACGAACGCCAGCGAGTGCGGATGCGCCAGCCCCTCGCCGCCCGTGACGTCGACCGCCCCGAGCAGCCGCCCGGTCCGCGGTTCGTGCACCGGAGCCGCAGCGCAGGTCCACGGGTGCACCCGCCTGCTGAAGTGCTCGGCGCCGAAGACCTGGACGGGCCGGTCCACGGCCACGGCCGTGCCGGGCGCATTGGTCCCCATCGCCGACTCCGCCCAGCGGGCCCCGGGCACGAACCCCAGCCCGTCCGCCCGGTGGCGCGTGGCCGCGTGCCCCTCCACCCACATCAGCCGGCCCTGCGCGTCGCACACCGCGAGCAGGTGCTCCCCGTCCGCGGCGAACGCGCCCATCAGCTCGCGGAACAGCGGCATCACCCGGGCCAGCGGATGCTGCTCCCGGTAGGCCCGGAGTTCGCCTTCGGGCAGTTCCACCCGCGCACTGCACTCCGGGCTGATCCGCGCCCGCGCGCAGCGCCGCCACGACTCCGCGACGACCGGCCGCACCCGGGCTTCGACACGCCCCTCCGCGGTGAAGGTCCGATGAGCCCGGCGCAGCTCCCGCTGCCGCTCGGCCGGATCGGCCCCGGCCGGCAGCGCCACCCACGGTTCGCCCAACTCGCCCTCCCGGCCCGGCCTTCACCCCCGCGCGGGCCCCGTCCCACCCCGGCGCGCCCCCATCGTCGTACCGGCAGGGAGGGGCGGCAAGCGTCCCGTCGGCCAGCGTGCGGCCGGAGGAAGGGTTCGCACGGCCGGTTCCCGCAGGGCCGGTTCCCGCGCGCCGGCCGCTTGCCCACGCCACGCCGCCCCCTCGCCGCCGGCACTGCCCCCCTGCGCCTCCGCCGCCGGCCTCTCGCCGCCGTCGCCCCGTCGCCGCCTTACGCCTCCGCCGGATCCAGTGCCGCCAGTGCCGCCGCCGGATCCGCCTCGGCCGGACCCGCCGGGGCCCAGCCGGCGCCCTCCCTGCGGTACGGCCACCACCGCCCGTCCCGCCCCAGCCGCAGCTGGGCGTCCGAACCCGCCACCGTCCACCGGTTGCGCACCCCCCGCAGCACCGGCCGCCGGGCCGGCTCCTCGTCCTGCCACGCCGAGGCCAGCGCCGCCCGCGCCCGGGCAGCCGCCTCCCGGCCCGGCGTCCACTCCTCCTCCAGTACGGACACCGCCGCCTCGCCCCCGAAGCGCCAGGCGGTCACGGCCAGGGCCAGTTCCGCCCGCTCCCGCCCGCTCGCCGCGGCCAGCCGGGCCAGGACCCGGACATCGGCAGCCGCGGCCGCGAGCCGTACGAGGTCGCCGGCCGGATCCGGCTCCGGGCCGGGCACCTGGTCCTCGTGCCCCGGGGTCAGCGCCTGGGCGAGCAGCCGGTACGCCTCACCGGCCGCCGCCTCCGCCAGGAACTCCACCGCCCCGGCGTCGAGGCCCGGCCCCGGCTCCGCCTCGGTGTCGAGCAGCGGCGGCTGGCCCGGCCCCGCCGGCAGCTCCGGGGGAGCGGGCAGCGGCGGCAGGAACTCCCGCGCGGCGAAGGCCTCCGCCGCCGACACCCCCGCCGGACGCGCGCCGCCCGGGCCCCCGGTCTCCGGGGCCGCCCGCTGCGCACTGCGCGCCTGCAGCTCGTCGAGCACCGCCCGCTCGGAGCGCCCCCGCATGAGCAGCAGCAGGAACGGATCCCGGTCCAGCAGCCGCCCCAGCTGGTAGCACAGCGCCGCCGTGTGCGCGCAGTGGTCCCACTCCCCGCAGTCGCACCGGGGGTCCAGATCGCCCAGACCGGGCAGCAGTTCCACCCCGGCGGCCGACGCGTCCTCGGCCAGCTCCGGCGGCATCTCCCGGTCCAGGAGCGCCGCGATGTGCCCGGCCTCCGCGACCGCCGCGTCCAGGAACCGGTCCCAGTCCGCGTCGCCGAAGGGCTGGAGCAGGACGTCCGTACGGTGCGCCGCCCCGTCGGTGTCGGTCACCACGGCCGTGAGCCGCCCCGGCCGCACCGACACCGCGCCGACCGCGCCGCCGCGCGCGTAGCGCCGGCCCCTGCGCACCTGCTCGCCGTCGAGCGCACTGTCCTCCAGCGCCCGCAGCCAGGCCTGACCCCACCACGTGACCGCGAACCCGCGGCCCCGGGCGGGCGGCAGCGCCGCGAACGTCCGCTCGTCACCGTCTCCGTGCACGTCCCCGTAGCCGTCTCGTGCTCCGCTCATCGGGCGCTCCCTCGCAGCTCCACGAGCTCCGCCAGCTCGGCGTCGGTCAGTTCGGTCAGGGCGCTCTCGCCGCCGGCGAGCACCGCGTCCGCCAGTGCCCGCTTGCGCTCCAGCAGCCGGGCGATCCGGTCCTCGACCGTTCCCTCGGAGACCAGCCGGTGGACCTGCACAGGCTGCGTCTGGCCGATCCGGTACGCCCGGTCGGTGGCCTGGGCCTCGACGGCCGGGTTCCACCAGCGGTCGAAGTGCACGACGTGCCCGGCCCGGGTCAGGTTCAGCCCGGTCCCCGCCGCCTTCAGCGACAGCAGGAACACCGGTGCCCCGCCCGCCTGGAAGCGGTCCACCAGCTCCTGCCGCCGCGCGACGGGCGTGCCGCCGTGCAGCAGCGCGCAGGGGATCCCTCGCGCCGCCAGGTGGCGTTCGACGAGCCGTGCCATCGCCACGTACTGCGTGAACACCAGGACCGCGCCCTCCTCGGCCAGGATCGTGTCCAGGAGCTCGTCGAGCAGCTCGAGCTTTCCCGACCGGCCGGGCAGCCGCGGACGGTCCTCCTTGAGGTACTGGGCCGGGTGGTTGCAGATCTGCTTCAGAGAGGTGAGGAGCTTCAGCACCAGCCCGCGCCGCGCGAGCCCGTCCGCCCCGGCGATCTCGGCCAGGGTCTCCCGTACCACCGCTTCGTACAGCCCCGCCTGTTCCGGCGTCAGCGACACCGGGTGGTCGGTCTCCGTCTTGGCCGGCAGCTCGGGCGCGATCCCCGGGTCGGACTTGCGGCGGCGCAGCAGGAAGGGGCGCACCAGCGCGGCGAGCCGCTCGGCGGCCCGCGGATCGCCGCCCTCGGCGGCACGGGCGTACCGCTCGCGGAAGGCGCCGGGACGGCCGAGCAGACCGGGCGTCGTCCAGTCCAGGACGGCCCACAGCTCGGACAGGTTGTTCTCCACCGGGGTGCCGGTCAGGGCCACCCGGGCCCGGGAGCCGATCGTGCGCAGCGCCTTGGCGGTGCCGGAGCGCGGGTTCTTGATGTGCTGGGCCTCGTCGGCGACGACCAGGCCCCACGGCACGGTGGCGAGCGCCGCCGCGTCGAGGCGCATCGTGCCGTACGTCGTGAGGACGAAGCCGCCGGCCGGCGGTGCGGCCGGGTCCGGCAGGCTGCGTGCCGTGCCGTGGTAGCGGTGCACCGGCGTGCCGGGCGCGAACCGCTCGATCTCGCGCTGCCAGTTGCCCATCAGGGAAGCGGGGCACACCACGAGGGTGGGTCCGGCGGTGCCGGGGTCCTGCGCGCGGTGCAGGTGCAGGGCGATGAGCGTGACCGTCTTGCCGAGGCCCATGTCGTCGGCGAGGCAGCAGCCCAGTCCGAGCGCGGTGGTGCGGGCCAGCCAGTCGAGCCCGCGCAGCTGGTAGTCGCGCAGGGTCGCGTCGAGGGCGGCGGGCTGCGGCACCGGTGCCGCGTCCGGTCCTGCGTCCGATCCGCGGCCCGGTGCCTCCGGGTCGGCCAGCCGTGCGCGCAGCCGCTCCAGCGCGCCGACGGCCTGTACGTCGACCCGTACGCCGTCCACCTCGGCGGAGCCGGTCAGTACGGCCGACAGGGCGTCCACCGGGGCGAGCACGCGGTCCCCGCGGGCCCGGGCGCGGCGGGCCTCCGCGGGGTCGATCAGCACCCAGCGGTCGCGCAGCCGGACCAGCGGGCGCTTGGCCTCGGCGAGCCGGTCCAGCTCGGCGCGGGTGAGCTCGTCGTCGCCCAGCGCGAAGCGCCAGTTGAAGGCGAGCAGGGCGTCGGGGGACAGGAAGGAGGGCAGTGCGGCCACATCCGGGCGGCCCGCTCCGCCGGGGGCCGTGTCCTCGGGCAGGCCCACGACGGCGCGCGCGGTGAGGCGCCGGGCGAGCGAGCGCGGCCAGTGCACTTGGACGCCCTCGTCGGCGAGGGCTGCCGAGACGGGGCCCAGCAGTTCGGCGACCTCCTCGTCCGCGAGCGCGACCGCATCGGGAACGGCAGCAGTCAGCAGCGGGGTGAGCGGTGGCCAGATCCGCGCCGCGCGGCGCAGCGAGAGCAGGGCGTCCATCCGGGCCTGCGGGGTGAAGGCGCCGCCGCCGGCCGGGGCACCGACGTCCGCGCCGCCGTCCCGCGCGGATCCGGCCCAGACGTCGGCGGCGTCGGCGACCAGGGACGGGTCGGCGAGGCTGTGCATCTGGAGCACGGCGCGGAAGGCGGGCCGGACGAGGGGCGCCGCGTCCGCGGAGCCCGCGGGGGCCGGTGGGTCCTCGGCATCGGGGAGGTCCTCCGCGTCGGGGTGGTACTCCGCGTCGGGGTGGTCCTCGACATCGGGGAGGTCCTTCGTGTCGGGAAGGCCGGACACCTCGATGCGCAGGGAGATGCGGACGCCCGCGTCGTGAGCGGCGGCCACGGCCGCTGCCCAGGCGCGGTGTTCCGGCAGCAGTTGCGGCTCGACGGCGGCGAAGGCCGGCCCGCCCGCGGCCGCGGCGGCGGCCGGGGTGCGCGGCAAGGAGTCGGCCACGGAGTCCAGGAACGCGCGCAGCAGCTCGCCGGGCGCCGGCAGCCGCAGGGGGTCCGGTCCCGGCAGGGGCACCCCGTGGGCGTCGGGCGGCATGGCGGCCGCCAGTGCGCGGACCCGCTCCAGGTCCTCGGCGTCCAGCGGCCCGGCCCGCCAGGCGTCGTGGCCGCTCGCGCTCAGACCGGGCAGCAGCAGGCCGCGTGCCGTGAACTCCAGGGCGAGCAGGGCCGCGGCGCCCCAGAAGGCGGCGGAGGTACGGGCGAGTTCCGGATCGGCGAGGGCCGCGGCCCGCGCCCGCGTCAGCAGGGGGAGGGCCGTGCGGAGGGGGAGGAGCAGGGCGGGAACGGTCACGGGCCGCAGGGACGGGGTGAGCACGGTCAGCACGGTCAGTTCGGCGGCCCCGTCCCCGGCACCGGCCCCGCCGGGCGTCACGGCGGCCGTACCGAGGGGAGCGGGGACGGCGGGGACCTCGCCGTCCGGGTGCCAGAAGGCGACCCTGCCGGTGCGGGCCGGGTCACCGGGCAGGAAGACGGCGGAGCAGCGGACGAGGTCGGAGATCTCCTGAAGCACGCATTCCTCAAATTTGACTACCGATGACCGGGGCGGCCGAGGTTACCCCACGGCACACCCGGGACGGCGTCGGCCGCGCCGTGAACCCGATCACGCGGGATGGCGGGGAACGCCCCGGCCGGGCCGGGCGTTGAGGAGGCAGGAGGCGCACCGCCGTGGGGCGCCGTCCGGCAGTGGGAAGGGAGGCCTCGCGATGTCGACACGCGCGAAGGTGGCCGCCGCAGGAGTGGTGGCGGCGATCGTCCTGTTCTGGGCGGTCGGGTTCTGGGCGGGACTGCTGGTCCTGATCGGTGTGCCGGCAGCGGCGTACTTCCTCCTCGACCCGTCCCAGCGGCGCCGGGTCAAGGGTGTCACGCGCAAGCAGATAGGCAGGTAGGAGCCCCGGTGGCGTGATCACATAGGCTCGCAATCCTCGGTCCGGCCGGTCCAGCCGGACCTACAGGGGGAGGATGTCGAGAGATGAGTGGCTCCGTCACGGCGGTCAGCAGCAACGGCACGTACGCGTTCACCAAGCCCAACCGCGAGAGCATCACGCTGCTCGCCGGGCTCGGTGTGGAGGGCGACGTCCACGCGGGAGTGACGGTCAAGCACCGTTCCCGGGTGGCCCAGGACCCGGCGCAGCCCAACCTCCGCCAGGTGCACCTGATCCACCGGGAGCTGTTCGAGGAGGTCGCGCAGGCGGGCTTCGACGTGTCGCCCGGCGATCTGGGGGAGAACGTCACCACGGAGGACATCGATCTGCTCGCACTCTCCGCGGGAACCCTCCTCCGGCTCGGCGACGAGGCCGTCGTCGAGGTCACCGGACTGCGCAACCCCTGCCTGCAGATCGACAACTTCCGCGAGGGCCTGCTCAAGCAGGTCGTCGGCCGTGACGAAGCGGGCGGGATCGTGCGCAAGGCCGGGATCATGGGCGTGGTCCGCAAGGGGGGTGTGGTGCGCCCCGGCGACTCCATCCGGGTCCGGGCTCCCGAGGGTCCGCACGTACCGCTCCAGCGGGTCTGACACCCCGGCCCGCCGGGGCGTCGGTGCGGGGCGTCAGTAGTAGTCCCGCATGAGTTCCACGGACCACTCGGCCTGCCGTACCTCGCCCCGGGGGCCGAACTCCGCGAGGTACGGCTTGAGGTCGAGCACGGGCGTCCCGTCCACCGCGTCCAGGCCCTCCACGTAGACGTCCAGGCCGTCCACCTTCAGCAGGCGGCAGCGTGAGACGCCCAGCCGGTTCGGCCGGTTCTTGCCGCGCTGGGCGAAGATGCCGACGAGCGGCCAGTCCGTGTTCCCGCGCGGATGGCGGGCGCCCGTCTCGATCTTCTCAACGGGCACCCGGTCGAAGTGGTAGACCACTTCGAGGTGGGAGAAGTCCGCAAGGCCGAACAGGGCCTCCGGCCCGAACTGCCCTGCATCCAGCCGGATCACCGCGGCCTCGCCGCCCCAGTCGTCGTCCGTGGTCTCCACCCGGCCGCCGACCACCCGGCCCACCGGCAGGCACTCCACCGCCGACTGACGTCCGCCGTCGCGCTGTCCCTGCTCCGCCATGCCCGTCCTCCACCCGTCGTGTCTTCGGCTGCCGCTCCATGATCGCAGCCGGGTGCACCGGGCAGCGGAGGCACCCGTCAGGCCGGGCGGACCGCGATCCGGTCCAACGCAGCAAGCAGACCCGGCAGTTCGGGGCCCCGACCGACCGGGCGCACCTCTCCCGGCTCGTCGTCGAGCAGGACGAAGGCCATGTCGTCGGTCCGTGCCACCATCGACCATCCCGGCCCGTCGACCCGCAGCGTGCGCGCGTCTCCCGCGGCGAAGGCCGACCGGATCCGGCCCGGCGGCGGAGGGTCCTGCGTGTAGCCGCGGGCCTCGTCCAGGACCCGTCGTACCCCGGCGTGCGCCGGTGCCCGCGAGGCGGCCTCCGCGGCCTCCGCGCCCCCGGCGACGGCCCCGGCGGAGTCCGCGGGGTCGGCGGGGACGGCAGAACCGGCCGCCGGGGCCCCGGACGCCGGCGCCTCGTACTGCTCCCGCCAGGCGGTCCACTGCCGGGCGATCTCGTCGGCCCCCAGCCGCCGCTGCGCCGGCCCCCACACGTCGGCCCGCGGCGGCGCGAGCGGTACCCGCCCGGTCCCGTCCGCGCCCTGCTCGGGATCATGGGGATCCGGCAGCCCGGGTGCCGCCACGGCCAGGTCCAGCGGCCAGCCCGCCAGCGAGACCACGATGGTGCGCTCGTCCGGCGAGAGGTCGTACTCCATCCCGCAGTCCCAGGAGGCGATGGCGACCGCGACCAGCGAGACGTCGTCGACGACCACGGTCCAGCGCGCCCCCTCCCCGTCCTGTCCCAGGACCAGTCCGTAGCCGCCGGCGCGCGTCTCCAGGCCCAGCGCCCGGCAGGCCTCCGGGTAGTCGTCGCCGAGCACGCTCGGGAACTGCGCCGGCGTGAGCAGCAGCGCCGACAGCACGTACAGCGCGCCGTCCCCGCCCTCGTCGTCCGCGCCGGCGCCCGCCACCGCGCCGCCTGCTCCGGCGTCCTCGTCCGTCCCGGTCACGTGCCCTCCCGTTGCTGTTCGTCGGCGCACCCTAACCAGTGAGTAACCCAGCCGTCGAGAGGCGGCCGGACGCGATTTCCGCTCCGGCGGCCCCCGCCCCCCTTCCCGGCCCGGTGCGGGCAGCAAGGTCTGTCCGCGCACGTAGAGTTGGGTATCGGCCACGGAAGGGGACCATGCGGTGACGCGCTACGACCGGCTCAGGGAGATCCTCCGGCTCGACCCGGAGAAGGACTTCCTCACGATCTACCGGCTCACCGCGACGTACGAGTTCCCCTGGGACTACACCCGGGCCCTGGAGCTCGCCCTCTACCGGACCTACGCCGTGCCGTCGATCGGCCGGCTGCTCGCCGAGACCGCCGAGTTCACCGACCGCCCGCAGAAGCGCTACGACGACACGGCGCTGCTGCTCGACGCGGTGATCGAGCACGGTTTCGAGAGCGAGACCGCCCGCACGGCGATCCGCCGCGTCAACCAGATGCACCGCAGCTACGACATCGGCAACGACGACATGCGCTACGTCCTGTGCACGTTCGTGGTCATTCCGAAGCGCTGGATGGACGCGTACGGATGGCGCCCCCTCACGAACCACGAGAAGCAGGCGGCCGCCCACTACTACGCCACGCTCGGCCGCCACATGGGCATCGAGGGAATCCCGGGCTCCTTCGAGGAGTTCGAGAGCTACCTCGACGCCTACGAGTCGGAGCACTTCGGCTGGGACGAAGGCGGCCGCCGGGTCTCCGACGCGACCCTCGGCCTGATGGCCTCCTGGTATCCAGCGCCGCTCGCCCCGCTGGTGCGCGGAGCGAGCCTGGCCCTCCTCGACGACTCCCTGCTCACGGCCTTCCGCTACGCCCCGCCCCGCCCCGCCCTCCGCTCCCTGGTGCGGGGGGCGCTGCGGCTGCGCGGCCGCGCCGTACGCCTGCTGCCCCCGCGCAGCCGGCCGCACTACGCCCGCCAGAACCCCGAGATCAAGAGCTACCCGGGCGGGTACGTCGTGGCCGAGCTCGGCACCTTCCCGGTCCCGGGGCGCGCCGGCTGCCCGGTCCCGCACGCGCGCCGCACGGGAACGCCGGGGACGGCCGCGGCAGAGCAGCAGCCCCCTGCCGTCGGCTGAGCAGCCCCGGCCCCGGATCGGGTCAGTCCGTACGGACGGCCAGTGCGAGGAAGCGGGCGTCCTCGTCCGCGTACGACAGCATCCGCCAGCCCGAACCGGCCAGCAGCGGGCCGAGGTTGTCCTCGGCCCGCAGGTCGTCGGGGGTGATCTGGCGGCCGTGGCGCGCGGCGAGGGCCTTGCGCCCGATGGCGTGGAAGAGCGCGAGCTTGCCGCCCGGGCGCACGACGCGGGCGAGCTCGGCCAGGTCCCGTGCCGGTTCGGGCAGGTGCGAGATGAGTCCGGCGCCGAACACCGCGTCGAGTGACGCGTCGCGCAACGGCAGCCGCGCCACGTCGCCGAGGACGAGGGCGGCGCCGCGGTCCCGGCCGGCCCGTACGACCTCCGTCAGCATCGCCGGCGTGAGGTCGAGGCCGATCACGGTTCCGCCGGGGCCGACCGCCTCGCGCAGGTGCGGCAGCGCCCGGCCCGTGCCGCACCCCGCGTCGAGTACGCGGTCCCCCGCACGCAGGCCCAGCTCGGCCACCCCGACGGCGAACTTGGGGCCGTCGTCGGGGAACCGGCTGTCCCAGTCGGCGGCACGGGTCCCGAAGAACTCCTGGACTTCTGTGTGGTCTTCGCTCATGTGCCCATGATCCCTCACCCGGCGTCCCCACATTCCGTGTGCAGGATGGCACCGCGTGTGATCGAACGCGAACGTAGCTCTGTCATATTCCATCAGCTTTCGAAATGCGCCCCCTGTTCGCGCCTTCACCCGGACTAGCGTCCCTGGGCCATGGGACACCTGGACCACGCAGCCTTCGGCTGGCTGACACCCGTGCTGTCATACGTGATGGCCTCCATAGGCGCCGCCCTCGGGCTGCGCTGCACCGTCCGCGCGCTCGCCGCCACCGGACGCTCCCGGCGGAACTGGCTGCTCACCGCCGCCTCCGCCATCGGCACCGGGATCTGGACCATGCACTTCGTGGCCATGCTCGGCTTCAGCGTCACCGGCACCGACATCCACTACAACGTGCCGCTGACCATCCTCAGCCTCCTCGTCGCGATGGCCGTGGTGGGTGCGGGGGTGTTCGCCGTCGGCTACGGCCGCGACCGCGGCCGGGCGCTCGTGCTCGGCGGGCTGACCACCGGACTCGGCGTCGCGAGCATGCACTACCTCGGCATGGCGGCCCTGCGCCTGCACGGGGACGTCGACTACTCCCCGCTGACGGTCGGGTTCTCCGTGGCCATCGCGGTCGTCGCCGCCACCGCCGCCCTGTGGGCCGCCCTGAACATCAAGGCTCCGGTCGCGGTGGCCGTGGCCTCCCTGGTCATGGGCGCCGCGGTGAGCAGCATGCACTACACCGGGATGATGGCCGTGAGCGTCGAGGTCACCCCCTCCGATGCCGCCCTGCCGGGGGCCACGGCCATGCAGTTCATCTTCCCGCTCGCCGTCGGCCTCGGCTCGTACCTCTTCCTCACCTCCGCCTTCGTCGCCCTCTCCCCGACGGCGGACGAACGCGCCGCCTCCGCCTCCGCGCAGCGCCTCGGCGGCCGGGCCGCGGCTTCCCGCTGAGCCCCCGGAGTCCCTGAGCCCCCGAAGTCCCTGAGCTCTTGAACCCCTGAGCTCCTGAGCCGCCCGGGCGACGGGGGCGCCGTACCCGTATCCGTGCCCGTCCGTACCACCGCACCGCCGTACCGCGTACAGGCAACAAAGGCAGCAACCGCACCGCCATCCGGAACGAGGAGCCCATGCGCACACCCCGCAGGACACCGGACGCCCCGTCGTCCCGGCTGCCCGCGCCGCCGGCGCGCGGCCGACGGGCGCACGCCGGCCCCCCGGCCGACGAGCACCCGGACGACCGGCCCCGCGCGGGCACCGGTGCGGCGGGACCGGGCTCCCGTCCCGCCGCGTCCGCTCCGGTACGCGGTCTGCGACTGCGCCCCGGCACCGTGCGCGCGAAGATCGTTTCGCTGCTGATGGTGCCCGTGGTCTCGCTGCTCGCCCTGTGGGCGTTCGCCACCGTCAGCACGGCCCAGGACGTGGCCCGGCTCAGCCGGATCCAGCGCGTGGACGAGGAGATCCGCCTCCCCGTCGGCCGGGCCGTGACCGAACTCCAGGCTGAACGCCGGGCTGCCGTACGGTTCCTGGCGACGCCGACCGGAGACCTCGCGGCCGCGCTGGAGAGCCAGGGGCGGCGCACCGACGCCGCCGTGGCCCGGCTCCGGCTGGGCGACGACCACACCGTCGCGGACTCCGGCGACCACCCGGCCGCGGTGGCGGAGCGGTTGCGGGAGTTCATCACCGCCGCGCAATCGCTCACCCCGGTGCGTGCGGACATCGACGCCCGCAAGGCCACCTCGGACGCGGCCTTCGAGGCGTACGCACGGGTCATCGGCTCGGCCTTCGCCGTCGGCGGCAGCCTCGCCGGCAGTGGCGACGCGAGCGGGGCCGGTGCCGCGGCGGCTGCGGCGGGCCACGGCTCCGGCACCCGCGTCCTGCTCGAATTCGGGCGCGCCGCCGAGCAGCTGGCCCGCGAGGACGCCCTGCTCGCCGGCCGCACGGGCCGGACCGCACTCGGCGCCGAGGAGCTCCGCCGTTTCACCGCGGCCGCCGAGAGCCGCCGTACGCTGACCGACGCCGCAGCCGCGGACCTTCCGGCCGACGCGCGCACGGCCTGGCAGGCGACCGCCAAGGGCGCCGCGTACGCCGCGCTCATCGCTGCCGAGGACCGGCTGCTCGCCGCGGGCACCGGCGGGCAGGCGGCCCGTACCGTGCCCGCGGGATGGGACTCCGTCGCCGGGGAGGTCGCCGAGGCGATGCGGGAGATCGAGAACACGGCGCGGGCGGGCGCCGCGGACCGGGCCGACCCGCTGGCCGAGGGAGCGGTGAGCGTCGCGGGGGCGGCGGTGCTGCTCGGCCTGCTCGCCGTGGCCGCGTCCCTCGTCATCTCGGTCCGCATCGGCCGTGCGCTCGTCGTGGAACTGGTCTCCCTGCGCAACGGCGCCCTGGAGATCGCCCACCGCAAACTCCCCGACGCCATGGACCGGCTGCGCGCCGGTCAGGACATCGACGTGGCCGCCGAGGCCCCCGCCGAGCCCCCGGCGGAGGACGAGATCGCGCAGGTGGGCCAGGCGCTGGCCACCGTCCACCGGGCCGCGCTGAGCGCCGCCGTGGAACGCGCCGAACTGGCCAGCGGGGTATCGGGCGTCTTCGTCAACCTCGCCCGGCGCAGCCAGGTGCTCGTCCACCGCCAGCTGAACCTGCTCGACTCGATGGAGCGCCGCGCCGACGACCCCAACGAACTCGGCGACCTGTTCCGGCTCGACCACCTCACCACCCGGATGCGCCGGCATGCCGAAAGCCTCATCATCCTCTCCGGTGCGGCACCCGGGCGGGCCTGGCGGATGCCCGTACCGCTGACCAACGTCGTCCGCGCCGCGGTCTCGGAGATCGAGGACTATCCGCGGGTGGAGGTGCGCCAGCTGCCCGAGGCCGCCGTCGTCGGCGCCGCCGTCGCCGACCTCACCCACCTGCTCGCCGAACTCGTCGAGAACGCGACCCAGTTCTCGCCCCCGCACACCAAGGTGCGGGTCAGCGGCGAGCCCGTGGGCGCCGGGTACGTGCTGGAAGTCGAGGACCGCGGACTCGGCATGGGCCGCGAGTCGCTGGCCGAGGCGAACCGGCGGATCGAGCAGTCGGAGGCCCTCGACCTCTTCGACAGCGACCGGCTCGGCCTGTTCGTGGTGAGCCGGCTGTCGGCCCGGCACGGTGTGAAAGTGCACCTTCGCACGTCACCGTACGGTGGTACGACCGCCGTGGTGCTCATCCCGCACGCGCTCCTCCAGGGCGCGCTGACCGCGGGCGGGGCGTCGGCGCCCGCTCCGGCCGCCGACGCTGCCACCGCCCCCGGTCAGGCCGCCTCCGCAACCGGCCCCGCAGCCGGGGCCCGTCCGAGCCCGGCCGTGGCCGCGGCGGGGGAGCCCGCGCCGCGGATCCCCGGGCGCCGGCCCGTGGCGGTTCCCGGACCCGGCGTCCCGGCCTCCGGCCCCGCGCCCGCCCCCTCGGTCGTGCAGGAGCAGCCCCCGGCGCCGGTCGCCACCCTGCGGCCGCGGGGACCCGCGGGTCCCGGAGGGCGTACGGGCAGCTCGGGCGCGCCGGCGGGCCACCCGGGCGGCGCTTCGCCGGGCCCCGGCGGCGGAATCGCCGGCCCGGCGGCCGGGGCAGCTGCGCTGCCCGCCGGAGTCACCGAACTGCCCCGCCGGGTCCGGCAGGCCAGCCTCGTCCCCCAGCTGCGCGAAGCCCCCGTCCCCGCGCCGCCCGAGCCCGCCCGTACGCCCGGGGACCCGGACGGGCGCAGCCCCGAGGAGGCCAGGGACCGTATGACGGCCTACCGCGCCGGCTGGGCCCGCGGCTCGGCCGACGCCGCCCACGCAGGCAGTGAAGGAGAACAGTCGTGATCGAACACCAGAGGATCGACATGGACGGCGCACGGCGTTCAGGGGAACTGGACTGGCTGCTGGACGACATGGTGGCGCGGGTCCGGGAGGTCCGGCACGCCGTCGTCCTGTCCAACGACGGCCTGGCGGTCGGCGCGTCGAGCGCGCTGAGCCGCGAGGACGCGGAGCACCTGGCCGCCGTGGCCTCCGGGTTCAACAGCCTGGCCAAGGGCGCGGGGCGGCACTTCCACGCCGGGGGCGTGCGCCAGACGATGGTGGAGATGGACGACGGCTTCCTGTTCGTCGCCGCTGCCGGTGACGGCTCCTGTCTGGCCGTCCTCAGCGCCGCCTCCGCCGACATCGGCCTGATCGCGTACGAGATGGCCCGCCTGGTCAAGCGGGTCGGCGAACACCTCTACACGCCACCGCGGTTCGCCGCCCGGCCTCCGGCCGCCGGCTGAGGGCGGCCCGCACATGACCGGGCACGGAGAGAGCACGGGCGGAGCCGCCGCCGCACCGGGCGAGGCGGGCGGCCGCTGGTACGACGCCGATGCGGGCCCCCTGGTCCGCCCGTACGCGATGACCGGCGGCCGTACCAAGCCGGGCCCGAGCGGAGTGCGCTTCGACCTCATCGCGCTCGTCGTCGTGGACCCGGACGGCACCGACGCGGCGGCCGAATCGCTGCTCGGCCCCGAACACCGGGCGCTGCTGGGACTGTGCAGGTCGGAAACCCAGTCCGTGGCCGAGCTCTCGGCCGACGCGGACCTGCCGGTCGGAGTGGTCCGCGTGCTGCTCGGCGACCTGCTGGAGGCCGGTCACGTCCGCGTGAGCCGGCCCGTACCGCCCGCGCAGCTGCCGGACGAACGGATTCTGCGTGAAGTCATCGAGGGATTGAGAGCGCTGTGATGAGAACCGACGGCAGCGGACCGGGACCTGGAACAGGGGCGGCACCCGGCGAGGAATCGGCCGCCCTCGCGCTGAAGATCCTGGTCGCGGGCGGCTTCGGCGTGGGCAAGACCACGCTGGTCGGCGCGGTCAGCGAGATCAGGCCGCTGCGCACCGAGGAACTCCTCAGCGAGGCCGGTGAGCTGGTGGACGATACGGGTGGCGTCGACCAGAAGACCACGACCACCGTCGCCATGGACTTCGGCCGGATCACCATCCGGTCCGGGCTGTCGCTCTACCTGTTCGGGACCCCCGGGCAGGATCGTTTCTGGTTCCTGTGGGACGAGCTGTCCCAGGGCGCCCTGGGAGCGGTGGTCCTCGCGGACACCCGGCGGCTGGAGGACTGCTTCCCGGCCGTCGACTACTTCGAGCACCGCCACATCCCCTTCGTGGTGGCCGTCAACTGCTTCGCCGGGGCCCGCCGCTACGGCGCGCCCGACGTCTCGCGGGCACTCGACCTGGACCAGGGGACCCCGGTGGTGCTGTGCGACGCCCGGGACAAGGACTCCGGGAAGGAAGTCCTGATCAGGCTGGTCGAGTACGCGGGGCGGGTGCACACCGCCCGGCTGCTGGACTCGGTCGGTCATCCGGCCGGACCGGTGTGACGCCCGCCCCGCCCCCGCCCCTGCGCACGGCGGCGTCAGTCGGCCACGCCGGACTCCGAGACCACCTTCTCGATGCGGACGCGGACGAGCAGTTCACCCGGAACGGCATTGCGCCTGCCGAAGGCCTCGGCCCGCTCCTCGCCCATGTACCGGGCGCCGATCCGGGTGGCCCAGTCGAGCAGCTGCTCCGGGTCCTCGCTGATCTCGGCGCGGCCCTGCAGCACCACGTACGAGAACGGCGGCCGGTCGTCGTCCACGCAGAGCGCGCCCCGTCCGTCGCGGGCCAGATTCCGCCCCTTGACGGTGTCCTTCCCGGTGGTGAAGACGAACGTCTCCCCGTCGAGAACGAACCAGATCGGGGCGATGTGCGGGCTGCCGTCCGCACGTACGGTGGAGAGTTTGCCGGTTCGGGTGGAATGCGACGCGAAGGCGCGCCACTCCTCTTGAGTCATTCTCTTCGCCATGCGGACATCATCCTTGCCCGAAAGCCGCTGGTGGGGAAGGCTGGCGAAACGATGACGCGGGGGCGGGGGCGACCGCGCGAAGGGGGAGGGGGACCGAGATGGCCCTGGACAAGCAACTGGACTGGCTTCTCGACGATCTGACACGGCGCGTTCATCAGGTGCGGCACGCCGTGGTGTTGTCCAACGACGGACTCGTGACCGGCGCGAGCAGCAGCCTGGCGCGTGCGGACGCGGAGCACCTCGCGGCGGTCTCGGCGGGGCTGCAGAGCCTGGCGAAGGGCTCCGGACTGCACTTCCGGGCCGGTCAGGTGCGCCAGACCATGGTGGAGTACGACGAAGGGGTCCTCTTCGTGATGGCCGCGGGCGAAGGCAGCAGCCTGTGCGTGCTCAGCGCCGCGGAGGCGGACATCGGGCAGGTCGCGTACGAGATGACCCTGCTCGTCAACCGCGTCGGGGAGCACCTCGGTGTCGCGGAGCGCAGCCGCCTGGATTAGTTATCCACAGGCCCGGCGCGATGTCATTGCGCTGAGTTACGGTCTTCACACAGAGTCACTGCCGCTCGTGGGGGAGGGCCGTCATGGTGTTTTTCAGGACGTCGGAAGCCGGTGCAGAAGCCGTGGCCGCAGCTGTGGCCGCAGCGGGAGCCGGGGCCCCGGATGCGGCCCCTGCCGGGTGCGCGGCTGCGCGCGCCGCTTCGGAACTGGTGCTCAGGCGTGCCGAGTTCGAGATGGCCGTGCAGTTGGGGCTGGTACGGGCGGCCGCGCGCGGACCCGACGGCACTCCGCGGTTCGGCCGGGCCGATCTGGACCGGATCAAAGCCGGCGCCGGCTTCCCGGACGAACTGCGCGAGCGGGTCCGCACGGTGGGAACGGTCTCCGGGGCGGTGCTGCTCGGCATCAGCGAGGGGAGGTTCACGCGCCTCGCCCGCTGCGGGCACCTGCCCCCGGCCGGATTCCGGGTCAACCGCTACCGGGCCGTCGTCTGGCTCTATCTCGCCGACGACGTCCGGGACCTGGCCCGGCGGGATCCGACCCTGCTCACCGGACGAGCGAGGGAAGCGGACCGCGAGCGGATCGCCGCCGGCGCGGACCTGCGGGCCCGCACCTGGCGCGCCCGGTACGCCGAGCTGGTGCTGCGCCGGTGTACGGACCCGTGGGAGCGGGCCGCGGTGCCGGCCGCGCTGCTGGCCCCGGACGAACTGGCCCGCGCCGTACCGGATCAGGCGGCGCGCGTCGTGCTCGCGGGACTCGCCCCGCCGCTGCCGTACGGCTACCCGAAGCGGCCGGCCGCAGCCGAGGTGGCCGCCCGGCTGCTGCGCGCGCAGGAGCCGGACGAGATCCTCCGGTTCCGGACCAGCCTCGACACCGAGCTGGCCGTGGCCCGCACGGCCGGAGCCGGCCCGGACCCGGGAGGCTCAGTCGAAGACGACGGGCGAGAGGGGGCCGACATAGACCCATGCGCCGCCCTCGCGGGTGAAGCGGCTGTGCTCGTGCAGTGAGCCGCTGTGCCCGCCCTCGCGGTAGTGCGCCCGGAACTCCACCGCACCCTCCGTCTCGAACACGCCCCCGTGCTGCGCGCCCAGGATCTCCAGCTTCTCCCAGCGCTGCCCCGGGTCGAGGTCGAGCCGGGCGGGCCGGGTGTCCGGGTGCCAGGACCGCAGCAGGTAGGCGGTGTCGCCGACGGCGAAGGCGCTGAAGCGCGAGCGCATCAGCAGTTCGGCCGTCGGCGCCTGCGCGGTGCCCGCGTGGAAGCGCCCGCAGCACAGGGCGTAGGCGGCGGGCAGTCCGCAGGGACAGGGGGACGGGGCGGCGGAGCTCATGGGAGCAGGGTCATCCCTTCTTGGATGAGGCGGGGGCGTACGGACGGAACAGGCCCTCCTGGACCACGGAGACCAGCAGGCGGCCCTCCACGTCGTAGATGCGGCCTCGGGCAAGGCCCCGGCCGCCGTGGGCGATGGGGGACTCCTGGTCGTACAGGAACCACTCGTCGGCCCGGAACGGCCGGTGGAACCACATGGCGTGGTCGAGCGAGGCCATGTCGAAACCGCGCACGCCCCACAGGGGTTCCACGGGGATGCGCACGGCATCGAGGAGCGTCATGTCGCTCGCGTAGGTGAGCGCGCAGGTGTGCACGAGGGGGTCGTCGCCGAGCGGCCCCACCGCGCGCATCCACACCGCGCTGCGCGGATCGGCGTCCTTGAGGTCCTCCGGGGTCCAGCGGAGCCGGTCCACATAACGGATGTCGAAGGGCTGGCGGCGGGCCATCCGCTCCAGTGCCTCGGGCAGTGCGCCCAGGTGCTCGCGGATCTCGTCCGCCACCTTCGGCAGCGCATCGGGATGCGGGAAGTCGAGGCGAGGAGGCAGCTGGTGCTCGATGCTGCCCTCCTCCGGCTGGTGGAAGGAGGCGGTGAGGTTGAAGATCGTGCGGCCCTGCTGGACGGCGGTGACCCGGCGGGTGGTGAAGGAGCGCCCGTCGCGGACACGCTCCACTTGGTACACGATGGGCACGCCCGGGATGCCCGGGCGCAGGAAGTACGCGTGCAGCGAGTGGACCGGCCGGTCCCCCTCGGTGGTGCGGCCGGCGGCCACCAGGGCCTGGCCGGCCACCTGGCCGCCGAAGACGCGCTGCAGCGACTCCTGCGGACTGCGCCCTCGGAAGATGTTGACCTCGATCTGCTCGAGATCGAGCAGATCGACCAGTCTCTCGGCCGGGTTCGTCATCCCTCGTCCTCCACTCTCACAGCTGTCCGACCGAGGTGACACGGATCACGGCGCGGCCCTCCTCGTCGGAGGCGGCGAGGTCGACCTCGGCGCTGATGCCCCAGTCATGGTCGCCGTTCGGGTCGGCGAAGGTCTGGCGGACGCGCCACAGGCCGTGCGCCGGGTCCTCCTCGATCATGAGCAGCTTCGGACCGCGGGCATCGGGGCCGGTGCCCAGGTCCTCGTACTCGTCCCAGTAGGCGTCCATGGCGTCGCCCCACCGGTCCTCGTCCCAGCCGGACTCGCCGTCGAGCTCGCCGAGTTCCCTGACGTGGTCCAGGGCGGCCAGTTCGACCCGGCGGAACATCGCGTTGCGGACCAGCACCCGGAAGGCGCGCGCGTTGGCGGTGACCGGCTTGACCTGGTCGGCCTTCTCCACGGCCTCCTCGGCGGTCTGCACCTCGGGGTTGGCCAGCTGCTCCCACTCGTCGAGCAGGCTGGAGTCCACCTGGCGGACCATCTCGCCGAGCCAGGCGATCAGGTCCTCGAGGTCGTCCGACTTGAGGTCGTCGGGGATGGTGTGGTCCAGCGCCTTGTACGCGCTCGCGAGGTAGCGCAGCACGATGCCCTCGGTGCGGGCCAGCTCGTAGAAGGAGGTGAACTCGGTGAAGGTCATCGCGCGTTCGTACATGTCGCGGATGATCGACTTGGGGGAGACCGGGTGGTCGCGCACCCAAGGGTGGCTCTTGGCGTACACGTCGTAGGCGTGCGAGAGGAGCTCTTCGAGCGGCTTGGGATAGGTGACGTCCTGGAGACGCTCCATCCGCTCCTCGTACTCGATCCCGTCGGCCTTCATCTGGCCGACCTGGATGCCGCGTTCCTTGTTCTGCTGGGCGGCCAGGATCTGGCGCGGGTCGTCCAGCGTGGACTCCACGACGGACACCATGTCCAGCGCGTAGGAGGGGGACTCCGGGTCCAGCAGGTCGAAGGAGGCCAGGGCGAAGGTGGACAGCGGCTGGTTGAGCGCGAAGTCCTGCTGGAGGTCGACGGTGAGCCGGATGGTGCGGCCTTCCGCGTCCGGGGTGTCGAGCTTCTCGACCACGCCGCCGTCCAGCAGCGAGCGGTAGATCGCGATGGCCCGGCGGATGTGCCGCAGCTGGGCCTTGCGGGGCTCGTGGTTGTCCTCCAGCAGGTGACGCATCGCCCGGAAGGCGTCGCCCGGCCGGGCGATCACCGACAGCAGCATGATGTTGGTGACCTTGAAGCGAGAGGTCAGAGCCTCCGGGTCGGCGGCGATGAGCTTCTCGAAGGTGGTGTCCGACCAGGCGACGAAGCCCTCGGGAGCCTTTTTGCGCACCACCTTGCGGCGCTTCTTCGGGTCGTCGCCCGCCTTTGCGAGCGCCTTCTCGTTCTCGATGACGTGCTCGGGCGCCTGCGCGACCACGTAGCCCGCCGTGTCGAAGCCGGCCCGGCCGGCGCGGCCGGCGATCTGGTGGAACTCACGGGCCCGCAGCGTGCGCACCCGGTTGCCGTCGTACTTGGTGAGGGCGGTGAACAGCACCGTGCGGATCGGGACGTTGACGCCGACGCCGAGGGTGTCCGTACCGCAGATGACCTTCAGCAGACCGGCCTGCGCGAGCTTCTCGACCAGGCGACGGTACTTGGGCAGCATGCCGGCGTGGTGGACGCCGATGCCGTGCCGGACGTAGCGGGAGAGGTTCTGGCCGAACTTGGTGGTGAAGCGGAAGTTGCCGATCAGCTCGGCGATCTTGTCCTTCTCCTCGCGCGTGCACATGTTGATGCTCATCAGCGACTGCGCCCGCTCGACCGCCTGGGCCTGAGTGAAGTGCACGATGTAGACCGGGGCCTGCCGGGTCTCCAGCAGCTCGGTGATGGTGTCGGTGATGGGCGTCGTGACGTACTCGTACGAGAGCGGGACGGGCCGGGTCGCGGAGCGCACCACGGAGGTCGGCCGGCCGGTGCGGCGGGTGAGGTCCTCTTCGAAGCGGGAGACGTCGCCGAGCGTCGCCGACATCAGGACGAACTGCGCCTGCGGCAGCTCCAGGATCGGGATCTGCCACGCCCAGCCGCGGTCCTGCTCGGCGTAGAAGTGGAACTCGTCCATGACGACCTGGCCGATATCGGCGTTCTTGCCGTCGCGCAGGGCGATGGAGGCGAGGACCTCGGCGGTACAGCAGATGACCGGGGCGTCGGCGTTGACGGAGGCGTCGCCGGTGAGCATGCCGACGTTCTCGGTCCCGAAGAGCTTGCACAGGTCGAAGAACTTCTCCGAGACCAGCGCCTTGATCGGGGCGGTGTAGAAGGTCACCTTGTCCTGGGCCAGCGCGGTGAAGTGCGCACCGGCGGCGACCAGGCTCTTCCCGGAGCCCGTCGGGGTGGAAAGGATCACGTTCGCCCCGGACACGACCTCGATCAGCGCCTCTTCCTGCGCCGGGTACAAGGCGATGCCCTGTCCCTCCGCCCACGAGGAGAAGGCCTCGAAGAGGGCGTCGGGGTCGGCGTTCGGCGGCAGCTGATCAATGAGGGTCACACCCCCCATCTTGCCTGGCTTCTCGCCGGAAGAGGGAACCGGACGACGTAGTGAAGATCATCGAAGGTACGCTGTGCCGTCGACCGGGCCCGACCGCATCCGTCAACAGGGCCCGCACACCACTGACCTGGGGCGGGAACGACCATGATGGGACCGGCGCACTCCCTGTCCGGCGCGGCGGCCTGGCTGGGGGTGGGAGCGGCGACCGCGGCCGCCGGGCACCCGATGCCCTGGCCCGTCCTCGTCGTCGGAGCGCTGATCTGCGCGGGCGCGGCCCTCGCTCCCGACCTCGACCACAAGTCCGCGACGATCTCGCGCGCCTTCGGCCCGCTGTCCCGGGGCCTGTGCGAGGTGGTCGACAAGATCTCGTACGCCGTCTACAAGGCCACCCGCACCACCCGCGACCCGCGCCGCTCCGGAGGCCACCGGACCCTGACCCACACCTGGGTCTGGGCCGTGCTGATCGGTGCCGGGGCCTCCGCGATCGCGGTCACGGCCGACCGGTGGGGAGTGCTCACGCTCCTCTTCATACACCTGGTGCTGGCCGTGGAAGGCCTGCTGTGGCGGGCCGCCCGGATGTCCAGCGACGTGCTGGTCTGGCTGCTGGGGGCGACCAGCGCCTGGATCCTCGCCGGTGTGCTGGACCAGCCGGGCAACGGCGCCGACTGGCTGTTCTCCGCCCCCGGGCAGGAGTACCTGTGGCTGGGCCTGCCGATCGTGCTGGGCGCGCTGGTGCACGACATCGGGGACGCGCTGACCGTCTCCGGCTGCCCGGTCCTGTGGCCGATCCCCATCGCGGGCAAGCGCTGGTACCCGCTCGGCCCGCCGAAGGCCATGCGGTTCCGTGCGGGCAGCTGGGTCGAGCTGAAGGTCCTCATGCCGGTGTTCATGCTGCTAGGGGGAGTGGGCGGGGCCGCAGCCCTGAACGTCATCTAGCGCCCGCCCGGCAGCGGCCCGATGCCCGCCCTGCCGCGCCTGACCCCCACCGGCTTCTCCGCCGCGTACACGACGGGAGCGGGGGGGGGGGGGGAGAGGGGGGGGGGGGGGGGGGGGGGGGGGGGGGGGGGGGGGGGGGGGGGGGGGGGGGGGGGGAGGGCGGGGAGGGGGAGGAGGAGGGGCGGGCAG
>NZ_JBVJWO010000003.1:0-125015 GCF_055602345.1 Streptomyces sp. NPDC037401 | reverse complement strand
ACCCCCTTTTCTCCACCCACCGGACTGGCAGCACCCCCCCCCCCCCCCCCCCCCCCCCCCCCCCGCTCCCGTCCGGCCCCCGCTCGCGCAGGGGCCGGTGGCTCAGCCGTGCCAGGACCGCCACAGCGCCGCGTACGCACCGTCCGCGGCGACCAGCTCGTCGTGGCTGCCCAGCTCGCTGATCCGGCCGCCCTCGACCACCGCGATCACATCCGCGTCGTGCGCGGTGTGCAGCCGGTGCGCGATCGCGATGACCGTACGGCCGTCCAGCACCCGGGCGAGCGAGCGCTCCAGATGGCGCGCCGCCCGCGGGTCGAGCAGCGAGGTCGCCTCGTCCAGCACCAGCGTGTGCGGGTCCGCGAGCACCAGCCGCGCCAGAGCGATCTGCTGGGCCTGCGCCGGGGTCAGGGCACTGCCGCCGGAGCCGACCTCCGTATCGAGGCCCTCGTCCAGCGCCCGCGCCCAGCCGTCCGCGTCGACGGCGCCCAGCGCCGCCCACAGCTCGGCGTCCCCGGCACCTTCCCGGGCCAGCCGGAGGTTGTCGCGCAGCGAGCCCACGAACACGTGGTGCTCCTGGTTGACCAGTGCCACGTGCTCACGCACCCGCTCCGCCGGCATCCGCGACAGCTGCGCCCCGCCGAGCGTGACCTCGCCCGTCCGCGGTGCGTAGATGCCCGCGAGCAGCCGGCCCAGCGTGGACTTGCCGGCGCCCGAAGGGCCGACGAGCGCCATCCGGGTGCCCGGCGGAACGCCCAGCGACACCTGGTGCAGCACGTCCACACCCTCGCGGTAGCCGAAGCGCACCTCGTCCGCGCGGACGTGCCGACCCTCGGGCGATACCGCCCGGTCACCCGCGTCCGGCTCGATGTCCCGCACGCCGACCAGCCGCGCGATCGAAACCTGCGCGATCTGGAGCTCGTCGTACCAGCGCAGGATCAGGCCGATCGGGTCGACCATCATCTGCGCCAGCAGCGCACCCGTCGTCAGCTGACCGATCGTCATCCAGCCCTGGAGCACGCAGTAGCCGCCGATCATCAGCACGGCGCCCAGGATGGTCACGTACGTGACGTTGATGACCGGGAAGAGCACCGACCGCAGGAACAGCGTGTACCGCTCCCACTGCGTCCACTCCTTGATCCGGCGCTCCGACAGGCCGATCCGGTCGCGGCCCAGGCGGTGCGCCTCGACCGTGCGGCCCGCGTCCACCGTCTCGGTGAGCACCGCCGCGACCGCCGCGTACCCCGCCGCCTCCGAGCGGTACGCCGACGGCGCCCGCTTGAAGTACCAGCGGCAGCCGAAGATCAGCACCGGCAGCGAGAGCAGCGCGGCCAGGGCCAGCGGCGGCGCGGTGACCGCGAGCGCGCCGTAGAGCAGCCCGGCCCACACCACACCGATGGACAGCTGCGGTACGGCCTCCCGCATGGCGTTCGCCAGCCGGTCGATGTCGGTGGTGATCCGGGACAGCAGGTCGCCGGTTCCGGCCCGCTCCAGCACTCCCGGCGGCAGGCCGACCGAGCGCACGAGGAAGTCCTCGCGCAGATCCGCCAGCATCTCCTCGCCGAGCATCGCCCCGCGCAGCCGCATGGTCCGCACGAACACGGTCTGTACGACCAGCGCCAGGGCGAACAGCAGGGTCACCCGGCCCAGATGGAGGTCCCGGGCCCCCGCCGCGAGGTCGTCGACCACCGAGCCCAGCAGGTACGGGCCCACCATGGACGCGATCACCGCGACGGCGTTGGCCGACACGAGGAGGACGAAGGCCCGGCGGTGCCGCCGCAGCAGCCCCCGCACGTACGCCCGTACCGTCGCGGGGGTGCCCACCGGCAGCGTCGCCGCCGATTCAGGGGCCGCCGGATCGTGCTCCGGGGGCGCCACGCCGATCATGCCGACTCCTCGATCTCAGAGATCTCCGGGATCCCTGACAGTGTGTCCAGGTCTTCGATGTCGTCCGGGCCCTCGAGTCCGGCGAGTTCCGGCAGCCCGCCGAGACCGGCCGCCCGCTGCTCCTCCTCGGTCTCCCGCGTGACCACGGCCCGGTAGCGCGGCTCGCCGGCCAGCAGCTCCCGGTGCGTGCCGACCGCCACGGCCCGGCCGTCGTGGACCAGCACCACCCGGTCGGCCCGGTCGAGCAGCAGCGGGGAGGACGCCAGCACCACGGTCGTACGGCCCTTGCGCAGCGCCGCCACGCCCTCCGCGATCCGCGCCTCGGTGTGCGAGTCGACCGCGGAGGTCGGCTCGTCCAGCACGAGCACCTCGGGGTCGGCGACCAGCGACCTGGCCAGCGCGAGCCGCTGGCGCTGGCCGCCGGACAGCGAACGGCCGCGCTCCGTGATCCGCGCGTCCATCGGGTCGGTGACCCCGTCCGGCGCGGACTGGAGCAGCGCGTCCAGCACGTCGCCGCACTGCGCGGCCTCGAGCGCCGGGGCGGCCGCGACCGCTCCGGAGGCCGGTACGTCGAGCAGTTCGCGCAGGGTTCCGGACAGCAGCACCGGGTCCTTGTCCTGGACGAGCACGCAGGTGCGGGCCGTCTCCAGGGGCAGTTCGTCCAGTGCCACGCCGCCCAGCAGCGCCGAGGGGGCGTCGCCGGCCTCGGCCGGGTGCCCTCCCAGCCGTTCGGCCAGCTGCCCCGCCAGGTCCGGGTCGCCGCAGACCACCGCGGTGAACCGGCCCGCGGACGCCAGCAGTCCGGTCTCGGGGTCGTACAGGTCCCCGCCCGGATGCGGCGCCGGGGCCGGGACCGCGGCGGTCTCCTGCACGGCCTCGGAGCGGGCCAGCGACAGCACCCGCGCGGCCCGCTTGGCCGACGGCCGGGAGAAGGAGTACGCCATCGCGATCTCCTCGAAGTGCCGCAGCGGGTACATCATCAGCGCCACCGCGCTGAACACGGCGACCAGTTCACCGACCGTGATCCGGCCGTCGCGGGCCAGCGAGGAGCCGTACCCGACCACCGTCAGCAGCAGCAGTCCCGGCAGCAGCACCTGGACCGCGGAGATCAGCGCCCACATGCGGGCACTGCGCACCGCGGCCCGGCGCACCTCCTGCGAGGCCTCGCGGTAGCGGCCGAGGAACAGCTCCTCCCCGCCGATGCCGCGCAGCACGCGCAGCCCCGCGACGGTGTCCGAGGCCAGCTCGGTGGCCTTTCCGGCCTTCTCGCGCTGTACGTCGGCCCGCTGGGTGGCCCGGGGCAGCAGCGGCAGCACGGCCAGCGCCAGCAACGGCACTCCCACGGCCACGACGATCCCGAGCGCGGGCGCGTACACCAGCAGCGCGACGCAGATCAGTACGACGGTGAGGGCTGCGGCCAGGAAGCGGGACACCGCCTCGACGAACCAGCCGATCTTCTCGACGTCGCCCGTGGAGACGGCCACGACCTCGCCCGCGGCGACCCGTCGGGTCAGCGCCGAGCCCAGCTCCGCGGTCTTGCGGGCCAACAGCTGCTGCACCCGCGCGGCCGCGGTGATCCAGTTCGTCACCGCCGTGCGGTGCAGCATCGTGTCGCCCACCGAGATCGCGATGCCGAGCAGGACGAGGAAGACGCCGATCAGGGCGAGCCGGCCGCCGTCGCGGTCCACGACCGCCTCGACGCCGAGACCGACGGCGAAGGGGAGCCCGGCGACTCCGCAGTGGTGCACCAGTCCCCAGGCCAGGCTGCGGAACTGGCCGCCCAGCTGGTTGCGGCCGAGCCACAGCAGGAACCGGGGGCCTGAGCGGGCGTCGGGTACCCCGGGATCCGGATACGGTAGGTCGCTGATCTGCATGACGCCCCTGGCTCGGTGAGTGGTCGAAACCGTGCAAGGTTCGCCTTCCGGATCCATCCGGCGCAATCGATTTTTCCCGGCCCTCAGCCCTCTTCGGCCACCCTCGGTCCCTCGGCCACCCTTGCTCCCCTCGGCCACCCTTGCTCCCCTCGGTCCCCTTGCTCCCCTCGGTCCCCTCGGTCCCCTCGGTCCCCTTGCTCCCCTCGGTCCCCTTGCTCCCCTCGGTCCCCTTGCTCCCCTCGGTCCCCTCGGTCCCCTCGGTCCCCTTGCTCCCCTTGCTCCCCTCGGTCCCCTTGCTCCCCTCGGTCCCCTCGGTCCCCTCGGTCCCCTCGGTCCCCTCGGTCCCCTCGGTCCCCTCGGTCCCCGCGCCCCGGGGTCCCGCCCGTCGGGTCAGGGCCGCGTGGCCCGTTCCAGTTCCAGCAGGACCGAGCGGTAGCTGCGGCCGGTCGCCCGGTCCATGCCCACCTCGCACATCCGGTTGGCCGACAGGTGCAGGTCGAAGTGCCGGGCCGTCACCTCGGCGGCCTCTCGCGCCGTGGCCGCGGCCGTCAGCTCCGGGTGCAGCATCCCGCGGTCGCCCGCGAAGGCACAGCACCCGGCGTCCTCGGGCACCACCACCTCGTCCGCACAGGCCTGCGCCAGCGCCCGCAGCTGCGCCTCGTCACCCAGATGGCGCATCGAGCAGGTCGGGTGCAGCACCGCCGAACCCGCCGTGCGCAGCACCTGCAACCGCGGCAGCAGTTCGTCGGCGGCCCAGACCACGGAGTCGACGACCGTCAGCTCCGCGTGCAGGCTGCGGTTGTCGTCCGTGAGGTAGGGCACCACCTCGTGCGCGATGCCGAGCGTGCAGGAGGACGCGTCCACCACCAGCGGGAGCCGGCCGCCTGCCGTCCAGCCCCAGGCGGCCTCGACGATCCGGTTGGCCATCACGCGGTTCCCGGCGTCGTACCCCTTGGAGTGCCAGATGGTCGCGCAGCAGGTTCCGGCCGCGTCCTGCGGGATCCACACGGGCCTGCCCGCCCGCTCGGACACCGCCACGACCGCCTCCGGGAGCGACGGCCCGTCGTGTGGTCCGCCGAAGATCCGGTTCACACACGCCGGGTAGTACACGGCCACGGCGCCGACCCGGGCCGTCGGCGGCAGCCGGCGGGCCGCCGCCCCCGGGATCTGCGGCAGCCACTCCGGCACCAGATCGGGGCGTACGGCCCTGCGCGCGGCGGCCGTGGCAGCGCGCAGCGGGCCGTCCCCGACCCCGGCGGTGATCTTCTCCGCGGCGGCGACCGCGAGCCGGGCCGAGGCCTCCACGGCCTTGAAGTGCTCCGCGGTCAGTGCGCCGACCCGCTCCTCGCGCCGGCTGTGCCGCCGGTGCCGGAAGTCCTTCATCAGCGCGCCCGTGTCGATGCCGACGGGACACGCCAGCCGGCAGGCCGAGTCCCCGGCGCAGGTGTCGACGGCGTCGTAGCCGTACGCCTCCAGCAGCCCGTCGAGGACCGTGGAGCCGGGCTGCTGGCGCATCATCTCGCGGCGCAGCACGATGCGCTGGCGCGGAGTGGTGGTCAGATCCCCGCTGGGGCAGGACGGTTCGCAGAACCCGCACTCGATGCACGGATCGGCGACCGCCTCGACCTGCGGAATGGTCTTCAGGCCGCGCAGGTGCGCCTGGGGGTCCCGGTCGAGCACGATCCGCGGCGCCAGGACGCCGTCGGGGTCGATGATCTGCTTGGTCCGCCACATCAGTTCCGTGGCCCGGGCGCCCCATTCCAGTTCGAGGAACGGCGCGATGTTCCGCCCGGTGGCGTGCTCGGCCTTGAGGGAGCCGTCGAAGCGCTCCACCGTGAGCCGGCAGAACGCTTCCATGAACGCCGCGTACCGCGCCACGTCCGCGGGCTTCGAGGCGTCGAAGGCGAGCAGGAAGTGGAGGTTCCCGTGGGCGGCGTGCCCCGCGACGGCCGCGTCGAAGCCGTGCTCCGCCTGGAGGCCTAGCAGCGCCTCGCAGGCCTCGGCCAGCCGCGCGGGCGGTACCGCGAAGTCCTCGGTGATCAGGGTGGTGCCGGAGTCCCGCGCGCCGCCGACCGCGGTCACGAAGGCCTTGCGGGCCTTCCAATACCCGGCAATGGCCTGCGGGTCCCGGGTGAAGGTGTTGGTCACCGAGGGCACGGGGGTCACCAGCTCCAGCCCGGCGGTCACCTCGGCCGCCCGCCGCTCGTACTCCAGCCGCCCGGCCTCGTCCGGTGCGCGGAACTCCACGAGCAGGGCGGCGGTGTCGCGCGGGAGCGCGGCCCAGTCGGCGGGTACGCCCGCGACGCGCACCGAGGCGCGCAGGGTGTTGCCGTCCATCAGCTCGACGGCGAGCGCCCCGGCGTCGTTGAACAGCGGGACCGCGGCCGCCGCGGCCGGCAGAGAGGGGAAGAACAGCAGGCCGGTGCACAGCTCCCGGTCCAGCGGCAGGGTGTCGAAGACCACCTCGGAGATGAATCCGAAGGTGCCTTCGGAACCGACCATCAGACCGCGCAGGATCCCGACCGGCGTGAGCCCGTCGAGGTAGGCGTCGAGCCGGTAGCCGTTGGTGTTCTTGATCTCGTACTTGGCCCGGATCCGCGCCACCAGCTCCGGATCCGCCTCGATCTCCGCCTTCACCGCCATCAGTCCCGCGCACAGGGCGGGTTCGGCGCGCGCCAGTTCCTCGTCGGCCAGCGGGTCCGCGGTGTCCACGACGGTGCCGCCCGGCAGCACGAACGTCAGCGAGGACACCGTGCGGTACGAGTTGCGGGTGGTGCCGGCGGTCATCCCGGAGGCGTTGTTGGCCACGACCCCGCCGATGGTGCACGCGATGGCGCTGGCCGGGTCGGGGCCGAGCACCCGGCCGTACCGGGCGAGCGCGGCGTTGGCCCGTACGACGGTCGTGCCCGGCCGGATCCGGGCCCGGCGCCCTCCGTCCTCCACCTCGACCCCGGCCCAGTGGCGGCGCACGTCGACCAGGATGTCCTCGCCCTGGGCCTGGCCGTTGAGCGAGGTGCCTGCGGCCCGGAAGACGACCTCGCGCTGCCTGCCGCGGGCGTACGAGAGGACCGCGGAGACGTCGTCGATGTCCTCGGCGATCACGACGACCTGCGGGACGAACCGGTACGGCGAGGCATCCGAGGCGTACCGCACCAGGTCGGAGATCTTCCAGAGCACCTTGTCGGGCCCCAGCAGTGCGGTGAGCTCCGCCCGCAGCGTCCCGGGAGTCCCCGCGGCGCGGTGCTCGGGGACCCGGTCGGGTGAGGGGCCGGCCACGGAATGCGGGCGCAGTGCCCCGGGCTTCGGCTCC
Source organism: Streptomyces sp. NPDC037401 (assembly GCF_055602345.1). Classification (NCBI taxonomy): domain Bacteria; kingdom Bacillati; phylum Actinomycetota; class Actinomycetes; order Kitasatosporales; family Streptomycetaceae; genus Streptomyces; species Streptomyces sp. NPDC037401. The sequence goes on along the minus strand of NZ_JBVJWO010000003.1, from coordinate 117,947 downwards.
AGCAGCGGCATGGCGGGCCCTCACCTTCTCAGCAGCGGAGCTCGGGCCCCTCGGCCAGAGCGGTCAGCAGACCGCCGAGCACCTCGCGCTGATCGGCGGTCAACGGAGCCAGGATCTCCTCTGCCGCCTCGCGGCGCGCGCTGCGCAGCTGCCGCAGCGTGGCGCGGCCGGTGTCCGTGAGCTCGATCCGGACGACCCGGCGGCTGGCCGGGTCGGGTGCCCGGCGCACGCATCCGGCGGCCTCCAGGCCGTCGACGAGGCTGGTGACCGCGCGCGGGACCACTTCCAGGCGGGCGGCCAGATCGGCCATGCGGGGCGCTCGGTCATAGTGCGCGACCGTCCGCAGCAGCCGGGACTGGGCCGGGGTGATGCCGAGCGGTTCCAGCTGGCGCTTCTGGATGCGGTGGAGCCGGCGGGTCAGCCGCAGCAGCTGCTCGGCCAGGAGGCCGTCGGAATCGGCATTGCTCATACCGGGAACGTTATCAGGACGTTGTGCATTGTGAGTATAGGTAACAATCACCTATGCTCACTCTGTCACCGTCCTGCGTGGTGCGCTGGGAACGCCGAAACGCTGAAACCATGGAGACGCCCGAAAACACGAAGGAGGCGCATGCGTCCCGAAGGACCCTCCTGGACCCCGTCGTCCAAACCCCTCGATCCCACCCGCCCCGCGCCCGCCGAGCAGCCGCGGGAGCTGCGGCGCATCGTGCGGCTCTTCCGCCCCTACCGCGGCAGGCTGGCCGTCGTGGGCCTGCTCGTCGCCGCCTCCTCGCTGGTCGGGGTGGCCTCGCCGTTCCTGCTGCGGGAGATCCTCGACACCGCGATCCCAGAAGGCCGCACGGGCCTGCTCAGCCTGCTTGCGCTCGGCATGATCCTCACAGCCGTCGTCACCAGCGTCTTCGGGGTCCTCCAGACCCTGATCTCCACGACCGTCGGCCAGCGCGTCATGCACGACCTGCGCACCGCCGTCTACGCCCAGCTCCAGCGGATGCCGCTGGCCTTCTTCACCCGGACCCGCACCGGTGAGGTGCAGTCCCGCATCGCCAACGACATCGGCGGCATGCAGGCCACGGTCACGTCCACCGCGACCTCGCTGGTCTCGAACCTCACCGCCGTCGTCGCCACCGTCGTCGCGATGCTCGCCCTGGACTGGCGGCTGACCGTCGTCTCGCTGCTCCTGCTGCCGCTGTTCGTCTGGATCAGCCGCCGGGTCGGCCGCGAGCGCAAGAAGATCACCACGGAGCGCCAGAAACAGATGGCGGCCATGGCCGCCACGGTCACCGAATCGCTCTCGGTCAGCGGCATCCTCCTCGGCCGCACCATGGGCCGGGCCGACTCCCTCACCCGGTCCTTCGCGGAAGAGTCCGAGAAGCTGGTGGACCTCGAAGTCCGCTCCAGCATGGCCGGCCGCTGGCGGATGTCGACCATCGGCATCGTGATGGCGGCCATGCCCGCGCTCATCTACTGGGCCGCGGGCCTGGCCCTCCAGCCCGGTGCGCCCGCCCTCTCGGTCGGCACGCTCGTCGCCTTCGTGACCCTCCAGCAGGGCCTGTTCCGCCCCGCCGTGAGCCTGCTGTCCACCGGCGTCCAGATCCAGACCTCCCTGGCGCTGTTCGCCCGGGTCTTCGAGTACCTCGACCTGCCGGTGGAGATCACCGAGCGGGCCGACCCGGTCCGCCTCCACCAGGCGAAGGGCGACGTCCGCTTCGAGGGCGTGGACTTCTCGTACGACGGCCACGGCGGAGCCGACCGCCCCACCCTCTCCGGGATCGACATCACCGTGCCGGCGGGCGGATCGCTCGCCGTCGTCGGGGCGACCGGCTCCGGCAAGAGCACCCTCAGCTACCTCGTCCCGCGGCTCTACGACGTCACCGGCGGGCGCGTCACCCTCGACGGGACGGACGTGCGCGATCTGGACTTCGACTCGCTCGCCCGCTCCGTGGGCGTCGTCTCCCAGGAGACCTACCTCTTCCACGCATCAGTGGCCGAAAACCTCCGGTTCGCCAAGCCGGACGCGACGGACGAGGAGATCGTCCAGGCGGCCCGCGCGGCACAGATCCACGACCACATCGCCTCGCTGCCCGACGGGTACGACACCCTCGTCGGCGAGCGCGGCTACCGGTTCTCCGGGGGCGAGAAGCAGCGCCTCGCCATTGCCCGGACGATCCTGCGGGACCCGCCGGTGCTGATCCTCGACGAGGCAACCAGCGCCCTGGACACCCGTACCGAACAGGCCGTCCAGCAGGCCATCGACGGCCTCTCGCAGGGGCGGACCACCATCACCATCGCGCACCGGCTCTCCACCGTCCGGGACGCCGACCAGATCGTCGTCCTCGACGCGGGCAGGATCGCCGAGCGGGGCACCCACGACGAACTCCTGCGGGCCGACGGGCGGTACGCCGCACTCGTCCGGCGGGACGCAGAACTGGCTCCCACCACCCCGTAAAAGTGTGATCGTCATACCGGCACGCCGTTCGGATGTCCGGAAACCGCCGTACTGCGGGCTAGCGTGCCCGCATGCGAGATGAGTACCGCACCGGGCGCGGCCGCCCGCGACTCACCCGCCGCGGAAGGCTGACCGCCTTCGTGGGCGTCCTGCTCGCCGTGGCGGCGACGGCTCTGCTGGTGATCTGGCTGAAGCCCGAGGAGCGGCCCGAGCAGCCGCGCCACCTGCTCATCCCCGAGGGCTGGCGCGCCTCGCAGGTGTACGCGGCCCTGGACCGCGAGCTGAAGCTCCCGCCGGGCACCGCGAAGTCGGCGGTCGCGACCGCCGGTCTGGCTCTGCCCGCCGAGGCCAAGGGCAACCCCGAGGGCTACCTCTTCCCGGCGACCTACCCCGTCACCTCGAAGAGCACGGCCGCGGGACTGCTGGCCTACATGGTGGACACGGCCAACCGCAGGCTCGCCGCCCGTCCCGTCGCGGACGCCGCCCGCTCCCACGGCATGACGCCCTATCAGACCGCGACCCTCGCCAGCATCGTCCAGGCAGAGGCCGACAGCCCCGCGGACATGGGCAAGGTGGCCCGCGTCGTGCACAACCGGCTGGCCCGCTCCATGCCGCTCCAGATGGACTCGACGCTCCACTACGCCCTGAACCGCAGGACCGTGGACACCAGCCTCGCCGAGACGCGGATCGACAACCCGTTCAACACCTACGCGCGCCAGGGCCTGCCCCCCACGCCCATCGACAGCCCCGGACCGGACGCCCTGCGCGCCGCCGTCTCCCCGCCCCCCGGCAATTGGCTCTTCTTCGTCACCGTCAAGCCCGGAGACACGCGCTTCTCGGCGACCTACGAAGAGCACAAGCGGCACGTCGCGGAGTTCAACCGGCTGCGCGCGGCCGCCCGCAAGACCGCCTGACGGCGTGCCGGGCCGCGTGCCCGGCCGCGTCACGCGGTGCGGCCCCGCGGCTCAGCCCCCGACGGCGGCGGGTTCGCGCGCCAGCAGCCGCCGGATCTCGCGCACGGCGGCGCCGCCCGCCCGGTTGGCGCCGATCGTGCTCGCCGAGGGCCCGTAGCCGACCAGGTGCACCCGCTCGTCGCGCACGGCGCGGGTGCCGTCGACCCGGATGCCGCCGCCCGGCTCCCGCAGCCGCAGCGGCGCAAGATGGTCGACGGCCGCCCGGAAGCCCGTTGCCCAGAGGATCACGTCCGCGTCCACCGTGCGGCCGTCGTCCCAGGCCACGCCGGTCTCGGTGATCCGGTCGAACACCGGCAGCCGGTTCAGCACCCCGGACTCCAGCCCCCGGCGCACGGCCTCGTTGAGCGGCAGCCCGGTCACCGAGACCACGCTCTGCGGCGGCAGTCCCCGCCGGACCCGCTCGTCCACGAGGGCCACCGCGGCCCGCCCCTGCGCCTCGCCGAACGGCCCCTCGCGGAACACCGGCGGCCGGCGCGTCACCCACGTCGTCTCCGCCGCGACCTCCGCCACCTCCAGCAGGTGCTGCACGGCCGAGGTGCCCCCGCCGACCACGACGACCCGGGCGCCCGCGAATTCCTGCGGCCCCGGGTACTGCGCGGTGTGCAGCTGCCGCCCGCGGAAGGTCTCCTGGCCCCGGTAGCGCGGCCAGAACGGCCGGTCCCAGGTCCCCGTGGCATTGATCAGCGCCCGCGCGGACCAGCGTCCGGCCGGCGACTCGACCAGCAGCCGCCCGTCCTGCCCCTCGCGCACCGCCGTCACGTCCACGGGCCGCAGCACGCCGAGGCCGAAGGCGCGCTCGTACGCGGTGAAGTAGTCGCCGATCACCTCGGCCGAGGGGCGGTCCGGGTCGGCGCCCGTGAGCTCCATCCCGGGCAGCGCGTACATCCCGTGCACCTTGCCGTACGTCAGCGAGGGCCAGCGGAACTGCCACGCCCCGCCGGGGCGGGGTGCATGGTCCAGGACGACGAAGTCCCGCCCGGGGACCAGTCCGGCCCGGCGGAGGTGGAAGGCGCCGGACAGGCCCGCCTGCCCGGCGCCGATCACCACGACGTCCACGGCGGCCGCACCGGTGGTGTCACCGGCCGGTGCGACCGACCGGTCGTCCTGTGCTTCTCGTGCTTCCCGTGCCGCGAAGTTGTTCACGGTTCTACCAACCGGACGGCGCGGCAGGATCTTCCCGCCCGCTCGCGCGCCCGCTCAGCCCTCCGCGGCGATCCAGGCCTCCAGCTGCTCCGGGGTGGTGCTCGGGTCGGCGACCAGCGTGGCCAGCCCGTCGTCCGCGTGGTTGGCCGTGGACACGGCCGGGCAGCGGTGACAGGCGGCCACGCCCGTCTGCTGCCACCACTGGCACCGGTTGCGGAGGTGACACCGTGGGACCGCCCGCGCCTGCGGGTCGGGCGGGAGCGTGAGCACCCGCTCGACCAGGGAGCAGTCCTTGCCGCGCCGGTTCGCGCAGCTCGACACGCAGTGCGAGGCGAACCGCAGGACCCGGGCGGGCTCGATGCCCTCCGGTACGGCCCCGAGCACCTCGGCCGCCGGCACCGGTTCGGCGAGGTACGCGACCTGCCCCTGCGGCCCCGACCGCACCCCGAGGACGAGGGCCTCGGGGGCGTGCGCCACGCCGCTCGGGCACCAGGTGGTCGTGGAGTTCTCGGTTCCCACGGTGGTCACCCCCCGGTCAGCAGGAAGCGGACTGGGTGGATTCCAGCTGGCCCACCGTGCCCCCGGTGGACCAGCCCTGCGTGGCCTGCCGGCCCTGCTCCTGCGAGACGGCCTGCTTCAGGCTGTCGTGCAGCTCCTGCACCGAGGTGATGCGCTCCGTCTTGGCGGCGGGCTCGGCGTTGGCCGCGCCCACCGCCACCAGCGACAGCCCGGCGGCGATCACGGCGGCGGCGCCGGAGGCGGCCAGTCGGTTCTGCTTCATGGAAGACCTTTCCGAGGAGGGTGGTTACCGTCCCCGGCACCCTAGGAACCCGGCGGCCGCTCAGGAGGCAGTCGGCAGCGGCGGTTTCGTCCCGCTCCGGGGCGCGCCGGGCCGCGTGCGCAGCCACTCGTACACCGCGTCCGCGCTGAACCCGGCCTGGCCGTCGGCGACCACCAGGTCCGCCGTCGCGAAGGCCGGGTCGGCCGCCGTGCCGGGGACGTACGGAATCGCCACGCACGCCATCCCGGCAGCGTGGGCCGCCCGGGCGCCGGGGGCCGCGTCCTCCATCACCACGCAATCGGCCGGGTCCGCCCCCAGCCGCCGGGCCGCCTCCAGGAAGACGTCCGGCGCGGGCTTGCCGTGCGGCACCTCCTCGGCCGAGACCACCGTCGTCAGCAGCGCGTCCAGACCGGTCCCCGCGAGCACGGCGTCGATGGCCTCGCGCGAGGAGCCGGACGCCACCGCCATCGGAACCCCCTCGGCATGCAGCCGCTCCACCAGCTTGCGCATCTGCGGATAGGCCTCGGTGCCCTGGCGCGCCAGGTCCAGGTACGCGGCGTTCTGCTCGGCGAGCAGCTGGTCCACGGGCGCCGGGATGCCGTACCGCTCCCGCAGGACCTCGAGGGTCTCCCGCGTGCCGATGCCGATGAACCGGGAGTGCTGCTCCCAGGTGAAGCCGGGGACGCCGTGGTGCTCCAGCGTCCGGCGACCGGACTCGTAGTAGTTCGGCTCGCTGTCGACGAGAGTGCCGTCGAGATCGAATATGAGCGAAAACATCCGATGTGACCGTCCTGCCTTATTTCTGGTGATCATCCGTACATCTGGCAAGATGCTCTTCTCGCCACCAGGATGTCAGTGTTTGCGCGCGGCCCGGCCCACCGACTCCACGAGCGGCAGCAGCCGGTGCGGCACGCGCTCGCGCAGCGCCACCTCGGTCCGCGTGCGCACCACGCCCGGCAGCCGGATCAGGTGCTGGATGACGTCCTCCAGATGCGCGTTGTCCCGGGCCGCGACCCGCGTCAGCAGGTCCCCGCCGCCCGTGATGGAGAAGGCCTCGATGATCTCGGGCACGGACGCCAGGGCATCCCCGACCTCGTCCAGGTGTCCCTGCGTCACCTCGATGTGCACGAAGGCCAGCACCGGGTGCCCGAGCGCGGCGGGCGAGAGCGCCGGACCCGTGCCGGTGATCACCCCGGTGCGCTCCAGCCGGTCCAGCCGCGCCTGCAGCGTCCCGCGGGCGATGCCGAGCAACCGCGCGTACTCGCGCACGCTGGTGCGCGGCTGCTCGATGAGCAGCCGCAGGATCCGGGTGTCGAGCTCGTCCACCGCCATGGTCCGTTGGCCTCCTCGTGGCCGAAATTCTCTTCCGAAAACTGTACCAACGGTCCAGTCATCCGAGGGCGCCTTGAGCCAGTAGCCCTTCAGATGTTTATCTGTGGTGTACCCATGCACAATCGGCGCCGCGCAGCGCCGGACGGCGACGAGGCCGGATCCGGACCGCGGTGCCTTCGTCGTGCTCACGGCCGTCCCCACCCCGGGCGGCGCGGCCCGGCGACCCAAGCACCACAAGGGGGCGGCCGAGCGCCGTGAAGAGGATGTTCGTTGCTCCGGATCCGGGGCGTCTCAGGCTCAGAAACTCACTGCGCGCCGTCATCGGCGTGGCTCTCGCCGTCGCCCTGGCCGAACTGGCCGGCCTCTCCCTGACCGCGTCCATCACCGGCGGCCTCGCCGCCCTGCTGGCGCTGTTCACCGTCCTCGACGCCTCGGTCCGGGCCCAGCGGGTGACCACCGCCCTGCTGCCCGCCGCGGGATTCCCGGTGCTCGCCCTCGCGACCACGCTGCACGGAGTGCCCCTCGCCCGGGACGGCGCGTTCCTGGCCGTCGTCCTCTGCGGGGTCTACGCCCGCCGCTGGGGCCCCCGCGGCCACGCGCTCGGGATCTTCGCGTTCATGATGTTCTTCGTCACGCAGTTCCTGCACGCCCTTCCCGCCCAGCTGCCCGAGCTCTACACCGCCGTCGGCCTCGCGCTCGTCGCCTCGGGCGCCGTGCGCTTCCTGCTGTGGCCCATCGAACGGCGGACCCCGCCGGCCCCCGCGCCGCCGCCGCTGCCCGGCCGCGGACTGGCCCGGCCCACCACGCGGCAGGCCTTCCAGGCCACCGCTGCCTGCGCGTTCGCCCTCGCCGTGGGCCAGACGCTCTCCGAGGACCGCTGGTACTGGGCCGTGGGCACGGCCTGGTGGATCTTCGTGAACACCGCCTCGCGCGGCGAGACCCTCGTGCGCGGCTTCCGCCGGGTGCTGGGCACGGTCGTCGGCATCGCCGCCGGACTGCTGGTCGCCGTCCCGCTGGGCGGCGCACCCGCCCCTACCGCATTTCTCGTCGCCGTGTGCGTGTTCGGCATTTTTTACACGGCCGCCCCCTCGTACAGCTGGATGATGTTCTTCGTGACCGTCATGGCCGGACTGTTGTACGGGCTGCTCGGAGTGCTCCACCCCGGGCTGCTGCTGCTCCGCTTCGAGGAGACCGCGGTGGGGGCGCTGGGCGCTGCCCTCGCCGTCACCCTGGTCCTCCCCGTCACCACCCACGCGGCGAACGACGCCTGGATCCAGCGGGCGCTGCACTGCGTGCGCAACTGCACGGCAGCCAGCGCTCGCCGGCTCGCCGGTGACCCGGACGCCGATCCCGCTCCGCACGCCGCGGAGCTGGAGCTGCTGCTCGGGCGGGTGAGGATGGCGCTCGCGCCGCTGGTCCACCCGCTCAGCCCGCTGCGCGCCCGCAAGGCGCGTGCCCGGCAGGTCCTCGTGCTGCTCGACGAGTGCGCCCGCCAGGTCCGCGGACTGGCCGCGGTCGCCGCCGACCCGGATGCCTCGCACGACTCCCGCCTGGCCACGGCCTGCGCGCGGGTCGAGGACGCCGTCGAGGCGCTCGTCGACCGCAGGGGTGCGGTCACGGAGGGACGTGCGGTGCCGGCGGAGCACGCGCCGGCAGCGGTGCCGCGGCCGGAGGCCGCGTCGCCGGAGCCGGCCGCCGGAGCCGACACGGCCCTGATCCACCTCGTGGACCTCGAGAGGGCGCTCGCGGAACTTGCCGCACCTCTGCACACGAAGCCGGGCGCGCCTCTCGTACCCGCCTGACCTGGGACGGGTGCAACGGGTCCTTGTTCACAGCACATTCCACCGGCACATCCCGGGTGGATCTGGCCGGACAGGGGGTAACCGACCGGAATGGAAGCACTGCGACAGCGGTCGACGACTGCTCAGGTATGGGCAGCGGCAGAGGAGTTCATCCGGCTCCACCACCGGGAGAACCCGGAAGCCGGCGACGTGGAGGCCCGGCTGGACGACGTCCGTGACGAGATACACGTGCTGGGCACCTACCGGCACACGCCGGAGGAGCTCACGCACGGCGCCCGGGTCGCCTGGCGCAACAGCAACCGCTGTATCGGCCGCCTCTACTGGAACTCGCTGCGGGTACGGGACCTCCGGGGGCTGACCGGGGCCGACGACATCGCCGCGGCCTGCGCGGACCATCTGCGCGAGGCGACCAACGGCGGCCGGATCCGGCCCACCATCACGGTCTTCGCCCCGGACATCCCCGGCCGCCCCGGCCCGCTGATCTGGAACGAGCAGCTGATCCGGTACGCCGGATACGGCATGCGGGACGGCGAGCCCCTCGGTGACCCGCGCAACGAGGCCTTCACCGAGGGGGTGCGCAGGCTCGGCTGGCCGGGCGGCCCCGGCACGTCTTTCGACGTGCTGCCCCTGGTCGTCCAGGGGTGCGACGACAAGCCCCGCTGGTTCGAACTGCCCGAGGACGCCGTACTGGAAGTGCCGATCGAGCACCCCGAGGGCGACCGCTGGGCGGACTGGGGGCTCCGGTGGCACGCCGTCCCGGCGATATCGAACATGACCCTGGAGATCGGCGGCGTCCGCTACCCGGCCGCGCCGTTCAACGGCTGGTACATGGGGACCGAGATCGGCGCGCGCAACCTCGCCGACACCGACCGGTACGACCTGCTCCCCGCGGTCGCCCGCAGGCTCGGCCTCGACACGGCCAGCGACCGTTCCCTCTGGAAGGACCGGGCCCTGGTCGAGCTGAACCGTGCGGTGCTCGACTCCTTCGACCGGGCGGAGGTCACCATCGCGGACCACCACACCGAGGCCCGGCGGTTCATGGCGCACCTGGACCGGGAGGAGCGCAAGGGCCGCGCGGTGGGCGCGGACTGGTCCTGGATCGTGCCGCCCATGTCGGGCGCGGCGACCCCGGTCTTCCACCGGACGTACGACACGACGGAGCGGACCCCGGCGTACGTGCACCACCCCGGGGCCGCGGACCGGGCGAGGGGGCGCGGGCTGGGAGAGGAAGTGGGGGAGGAGTAGAGGGGTACGCGCCCGGGATTTGGTCTAGACCTGCTACGGTCGGCCGGACCGGCCCGGTCCGGCGGCCGGCGGGAGAGGGGAAGTTCCCGTGCAGGACGAGAACCACAGCAGGGCGTACCGGGCCTACATCGGGTCGTTCACGTCCGCGGGCGGCCGCGGGATCACCGCCGCCGCCGTCGACGGGCGGACGGGTGCGCTCACGGAGCTCGGTACGACGGACTCCGTCGCCGACCCGTCCTTCCTCGCCCTCGACCCGGACGCCGCCGTGCTCTATGCCGTCAGCGAGGGCAAGGCGGGCGCTGCGGGGGCCTTCGCACTGACGCCGGACGGGCCGCGGCCGCTCGGGCCGGCCGTGCCGGTGGCCGCCGAGGGGCCCACCCACCTGTGCCTGACCGGGCCGTGGCTGGTGACCGCCAACTACGGCTCCGGGAGCGTCAGCACCCTGGCCCGCGGCGCGGACGGAGCCCTGGACGGGCCCGCCCGGGTGCTGGAGCACCGCGGCTCCGGCCCGGACCCCGACCGGCAGCTCGGACCGCACGCCCACCAGGTGGTCGCGGCCCCGGGCGGTCCGTGGGTGCTCAGCGTGGACCTCGGCACCGACTCGCTGCGGGTCTGCGCCGTCGACCCGGGCAGCGGCGGGCTGCGGGTCCACGCCGAGACCTTCCTGCGGCCCGGCACCGGGCCGCGGCACCTCGCGTTCCACCCCGGCGGCCGGCTGCTGTACGTCCTGCACGAGCTGGAGCCCGTGCTGACCGTCTGCCGGTGGGATCCGCAGGTCGGGGCAGTGGAAGCGGTCGCGGAGGTTCCGGTCGCCCCGGAGGGGCCTTCAGAGGCCGTGCGGGGCTATCCCTCGGCGCTGGTGGCCTCGCCCGACGGGCGGTTCCTCTGGGCGGCCGTACGCGGCCACGACACGATCGCGGTCCTCGCGCTCGACGGCTCGGGCGAGGAGGTGCAGCACGCCGGGACGGTGGGCTGCGGCGGCCACTGGCCGCGCGACCTGACCCTCGACCCCTCGGGGCGGCGGCTCTACGCCGCGAACGAGCGCTCGGGCGACGTGACCTGGTTCGAGGTGGACCCGTCGACGGGCCTGCCCGCCCGGACCGGGAGCATCGAGGCGCCGGCCGCCTCCTGCGTGGTCTTCGCCCCGGTCTGACGGCGCCGCCCGTACGCGACAGGACCCGCCTCCCCGGGTGGGGGAGGCGGGCCCTGTCGGCGGTGCGGTGCGGCGGGGCCGCCGCCGGTCAGCGGACCGGCGCGCCCTGCGCGGGCTGGACGATGCCCAGCGCCTCGGCGTACTTCGCCACCGCGAGCTTGCCGATCGCCGGGTAGGCGCCCAGCGCCTCGGCGGTGGCGCAGTCGGCCTCCTTGCACGCGGTGTCCAGCAGGCCTTCGGGGGCCTCCGGGCCGATCACGTACGGGGCCAGCGCCAGCTGCGTCGAGCCGGAGCCCCGCAGCTGCTCGGCGACCGCGGCCACCGAGCCCTCCTGGTCGAGCGCGGCAGCCATGACCGGCACGGCGAGACGGGCGGCCAGCAGCATGCCGGTGATGCCGGCGGTCTGCACGGCCTCCGCGCCACCGACGGTGCCGAGGATGATCCCGTCCGCGGCGGTCGCCACGGTGAACAGCCGGGCGCGGTCGGCGCGGGCCAGGCCCGCCTCCGACAGTCGCACGTGCAGCGCCTCGGCGAGCAGCGGGTGCGGTCCCAGCACGTCGGCCAGCTCGGCGGCGGCGGTGCTGTCCATCAGGGCCTGCCGGATGCGGCGCAGCAGGTCGCCGTCGGGGCCCGCGATCAGCGGGACCACCACGGCGTCCGGGCCCTGCGGGTCGGCGACCTGCTGGCCGGCCGCGCGCGCGAACTCGATGCGGGCGGCGCGCTCGGCGGCCACCGCACCCAGAACGGCCTGGATCGTCGGGAACTCCGCCGTGATCTCGGCGGTGTCCGAGTCACCCTCCAGGAAGCCGATGCGGGCGTCGAGGCCGGGCAGCTCGGACCGGGCGATGCTGAGGGTCTCCTCCGCCAGCGAGCGAGAGGCGGCCGAAATGGCACCGGGCACCGCCAGCACCAGCGCGGGCGCGCCCTCGGGCGCAGCCGCGGGCTCGGGACGGCGGTGCCGTCCGGTCTGGCGGGGTCGCGGCATTCGTACAGGCAGGCCAGCGGGCCCAGTGGGGGAGCTCATGGCGCCGCATGCTACTGGCTTTCCCGGACCGGCTGTTCGGGCAGGGGCCGGTCGGGCGGCATCTGTCCGTATTTATCCGTTGAATGTCAGATACCTTCATTCAACGGAGGGCAAGCTCCAGTCCACGGGCTGTGCACCCTGGCGTGCCAGCAGGTCATTGGTCCTGCTGAACGGGCGGGACCCGAAGAACCCCCGGTCCGCGGACATGGGGGAGGGGTGGGAGGACTCCACCGCGGGCAGGTCGCCGAGGAGGGGCCGCAGATTGCGGGCGTCCCGTCCCCACAGGACGGACACCAGGGGCTTGCCCCGGGCCGCGAGCGCCCGGATGGCCTGTTCGGTCACGGCCTCCCAGCCCTTGCCGCGGTGTGCCGCGGGCTTGCGCGGGGCCGTGGTCAGGGCGCGGTTGAGCAGCAGGACGCCCTGCCGTGTCCACGGGGTGAGGTCGCCGTTCGCGGGCCGGGGCAGGCCGAGGTCGGCGTGCATCTCGCGGAAGATGTTGTCGAGGCTGCCCGGCACCGGGCGTACCTCGGGCGCCACCGAGAACGACAGCCCGACGGCGTGCCCGGGCGTCGGGTACGGATCCTGGCCCACGATGAGGACCTTGACCTCGTCGAAGGGCTGTTGGAACGCGCGCAGGACGTTCGCGCCGGAGGGGAGGTAGGTGCGCCCCGCGGCCACTTCGGCGCGCAGGAAGTCGCCCATGGCGGCGATCTGCCCCGCCACCGGTTCCAGTGCCCGCGCCCAGCCGGGTTCGACGATTTCGTTCAACGGTCGTGCTGCCACGCCGGATCACTCTACTGGTCGATCACCGCCGCCCGCACACACAGGACGTCGGGCAGGTGCGAGGCCAGCAGCCGCCAGCTGTCGCCGTCGTCCGCGCTCGCGTACAGCTCGCCGTTGCGGTTGCCGAAGTACACGCCCGCCGGGTCGGCATCGTCGGTGCACAGCGCGTCCCGCAGCACGGTGCCGTAGTGCTCGTCCTGCGGCAGCCCGGCGGACAGCGGCTCCCAGCTGCCGCCCGCGTCGGAGGTGCGGAACACCTGGCATCGGTGCCCGGCGGGCACCCGGTCCGAGTCGGCGTTCAGCGGGAACACGTAGGCGGTGTCGGGGCGGTGGGGGTGGGCGGCGACCGCGAAACCGAAGTCGGAGGGGAGTCCGGCGCCGATGTCGGTCCACTTCGTGCCCGCGTCGTCGCTGCGGTAGACGCCCCAGTGGTTCTGGAGGTAGAGGCGGTCGGTGTTGCCCGCGTCCTGGGCGATCTTGTGCACGCACTGCCCGAACTCCGGCGCCGGGTCAGGCAGGAAGACGGCCGAGACGCCGTCGTTGGAGGGTGCCCAGCTCGCGCCGCCGTCCCGGGAGCGGAACACCCCTGCCGTGGACACCGCCACGGTGACCAGGGCGGAGTCCTGCGGATCGGTGATAACCGTGTGGACGGCCTCGCCGCCGCCTCCCGGCACCCACTGGTCCCGGGTCGGGTGCTCCCACAGCGGCCGGACCAGCTCGAAGGTCTCCCCGCGGTCCTCGGAGCGGAACAGCGCGGCCGGCTCCGTGCCCGCGTAGACCACGTCCGGTGCCGCGGGTCCCGCCGGGTGCAACTGCCAGACCCGCTCCAGCGAGGCGCCGGTGTCCTTCGGGAACTTGACCGCGGGGGCGGCGGGCTCGGTCCACGTCGCCCCGAAGTCGTCGGAGTGGAACACCGACGGGCCCCAGTGCGAGCTGTCGCCGGCCACCAGGAGCCGGGTGCCGGGCCCGCGCCGGTCGATCGCGATTGCGTACACGGCCTGGGCGTTGAAGTGGGGACCGTCGAACTCCCAGCGGCCGCCGCGCCCGCGGCCGAGGAAGAGTCCCTTGCGGGTGCCCACGGTGAGGAGTACGTCGGTCATGGCGGAGTACCTCCGGACGTCACGGGCGGACGTCGTCGTCCGGTCCCTCCGTCCACTCTGCACCCGGCCACTGACACGGGCCCGGCGGACGGGGCGGGTGGACAGCCGGGTTTTCGAAAGTGAACGACTTGTGGCCAATCGGAGCGGCTACTTGATCGTAAGTGGCGTCGGACGATTGACTTCGGTGCGTGGCCGTCGAACACCTCGCCCCGCTCGACCTCGCCTTCTGGCGGATCGAGTCCACCGGGCACCCGATGCACCTCGGTGCGCTCGCCGTGTTCACCGCCTCGGGCCCCGGGGCGGCGGCCGAAGCGGCCGCGCTGCTGGCCGGGCGCTGTGCGGCGGTGCCGCGGCTGCGCCGCCGCATCCGCGACGTACTGCTGCCGATGGGCGGCGCCGTCTGGGAGCCGGACGCCGGCTTCGACCCGGCCCGGCACGTGTTCCTCGTACCGGCTGCCGGAGTACCGGGCGGGCCGGGCGCCGGGAGGGACCCGTACGCCGCCGCCGGGGAGCTGATGGCCCGGCCGCTGGACCGGGAGCGGCCGCCCTGGGAGGCGCACGTGCTCGAGGGGCCCGCCGCCGGCCCGGGCACCGGGTCGTTCGCCGTGCTGTTCAAGTTCCACCACGCGCTCGCGGATGGCCTGGGCGCGCTGGCGCTGGCTGCGTCACTCTTCGATGGGGCAGCTGGGGCAGCTGGGGCAGCTGGGGCGGCCGGGGCGGGCAGGGCAGGAAGGTCACAGGGCGCGGGCACCGTGCATGCGCGCCCCGGCGTGCGCACCCCGGGCGCCTGGGGCCGTCCGCTCCTGAAGCGGCTGCCGGCCGTGCTCGCCTCCCGTGTCCAGGACCTCGGCCAGGCCCTGGAGATCGGCGCGGCGGTGGCCCGGTCCGGACTGCCCCTCGGCGTCCCCGACGGCCTCACCTCCGTCGGTGTCGACCCCGGGCGGCGGGCCGTGGCCGGGGTGGCACTGGACCTGGACCTGGTGAACCGGATCCGCCGGACCAGCGGCGGCACCGTCAACGACGTCCTGATCGCCGTGGTCGCCGGAGCCCTGCGCCGCTGGCTGGCCGCGCGGGGCGAACCGGTGCGGGGCGCGGGCCCGCGGGCGCTGGTGCCCGTCTCGCGCCGCCGCCGGGGGAGCGGCGCCGGCGGCAACCGGCTCTCCGGCTACCTCGTGCGGCTCCCGCTCGCCGAGCCGGCGCCGCTGGCCCGGCTGGAGGCCGTACGGGCCGAGATGGACCGCAACAAGGAAGCGGGACCGCAGCGCGGGGCGGGTGCCGTCGCGCTGCTCGCCGACCACGTTCCCCCGCTGGGCCACCGGCTGGGCGGCCCACTGGTGGCCCAGGCCGCCCGGCTGCTCTTCGACATCCTGGTCACGAGCGTGCCGCTGCCCGGCCTCACCCTGGCGCTGGCGGGCAGCCCGCTGCGGGAGGTCTACCCGCTGGCGCCGCTCGCCGGCGGGCAGTCCCTCGCGGTCGCCGTCTCCACCTACCGCGGCACCGTCCACTACGGACTGGTGGCCGATGCGGCGTCGGTGCCCGACCTGCCGGACCTGGCCGCGGCGATCCGCGCCGAGCTCGCCGGGCTGGTGGCGGCGGCCGACGAATCCGCGGCCTACGAATCCGCGGCCTGCGAACCCGCGGCCTGCGGGTCCGCCCCCTGCGGAGGAGCGCCCGGCGAGGCAACTCCCCGCGGACCGGGGACGGGAGACCGGGGCCGGGCGGGCGTCTGACCACGGCCGGCGCCGGCCACCCCCGCCCCCATCGGCCCCGCCCTCGCCCTCGCCCCGCTCAGGCGCGGGCGTACTGTCCCGGCGTGCGCACCTCGGCGCCCAGCTCGCGGGCCGCGCGGCGGGCCCAGTACGGGTCGCGCAGCAGCTCCCGCCCGAGCAGAACGGCGTCCGCCTCGCCGTTGGAGAGGATCTTCTCGGCCTGCTGCGGGTCGGTGATCATTCCGACGGCGGCCACCGGCAGGCCGGTCTCCTTCCGGACCCGCGCCGCGAACGGCACCTGGTACCCCGGGCCGAGGGGGATCCGTACGCCCGCGGCGTTGCCCCCCGTGGACACGTCCAGCAGGTCCACCCCGTGCCCGCGCAGCAGGGCGGCGAAGCGCACCGTGTCCTCGGCGGTCCAGCCGCCCTGCTCCAGCCAGTCCGTGGCGGAGATCCGGAAGAACAGCGGAAGCTCCTCGGGCCACACGGCCCGGACGGCGTCGACGACTTCCAGCGCGAAGCGGGTGCGGTTCTCGAAGGCCCCGCCGTACTCGTCGGTGCGCTCGTTGCTGTGCGGGGAGAGGAACTCGCCGATCAGGTAGCCGTGCGCGCCGTGCACCTCGACGACCTGGAAGCCTGCGGCCAGGGCCCGTTCGGCCGCCGCGGCGAACTGCCCGGTGATCTCGCGGATCTCACCGGTCGTCAGTTCGTTCGGCACCGGGTGGCCCTCGGCGAAGGCGAGGGGGCTCGGTCCCACCGGCTGCCAGCCGTGCGCCTCGGGGCCCACGGGCCGCCCGCCCCGCCACGGCCGCTCGGTCGAGGCCTTGCGTCCGGCATGCGCCAGCTGGATGCCGGGCACCGTGCCCTGCTCGGTGAGGAAGCCCGAGATGCGGCGCAGCGCCTCGGTCTGGGTGTCGTTCCACAGGCCCAGGTCGTACGGGGAGATGCGGCCCTCGGGGGAGACGGCGGTGGCCTCCAGGAGGATCAGTCCGGTCCCGCCCGCGGCCCGGGACGCGTAGTGGGCGAAGTGCCAGTCTCCGGCCACTCCCGCGCCCGTCCCTTCGGGGGCCGCGGAATACTGGCACATGGGCGCCATCCAGACCCGGTTGGGTGCGGTGACCGAGCGCAGGGCGTACGGCTCGAAGAGGGCGGCACTCATGCGGAACTCCGTTCTCGCCCGGACGTGCGGGCGTGCGGACAGCCGGGACGGCAAGCAAGTTCGACAGGTTTCGTACTACGGCGCTCATCGTACTACGGCGCTCATCGTACTACGACGATCGTCGAAGTACGAGAGGTCTCGTACGATGGAGTCACCGGCGCCGCCGCAGGCGCCGTGGAAGGCCCCGTGGAGGGGCCGCCCGAGGGAGTGGAGAGACGACGTGACCGAACCGGCCGCCCAGCGCGCCCTCGCCCACCCGCAGCCGCACGAGATCCGCCTCGACGGCGTGCTCCACGCGCTCTCCGACCCCCTGCGCCTGCGGATCGTCTGCGCGCTGGCCGGGGCGGAAGCCGAGCTGTCCTGCTCGCACTTCGACCTGCCCGTCACCAAGTCGACGACCACGCACCACTTCCGCGTCCTGCGCGAGAGCGGCGTGGTCCGCCAGACCTACCGGGGCACCACCAAGCTCAACGGGCTGCGCCGGGACGAACTGGACCGTCTCTTCCCCGGGTTGCTGGACAGCGTGCTGTCCGCCGCGGCGGCCGAGGAGACCCGGCTCGCTACGGCGTGACGCCCGCCGCGCCCAGCAGACCGGCCCAGTCCGGGATCTTCACGGACCGGCGCCCCAGGGCGCGGCCGAGTTCCTGCTCCGCCCGCTCGATGGCGATCCAGCCCGGCCACTCCACCGGCCGCAGGCCCGCCGCGCGCAGGGCTGCCAGCGGATCCCCGGGCAGCGGGCGGGCGGCCAGCGCCCCCGCGTCGGCCAGCAGGGAGCCCGCCGTCTCCTTGGCGCACGGCCGGTTGGTGCCGATCACGCCGGTCGGGCCGCGTTTGATCCAGCCCGCCACGTACTCGCCGGGTGAGGGCTCCCCGTCGCGCAGCACCCGGCCCGCCGCATGCGGCACCGTGCACGTGCGCCCGTCGAACGGCAGCCCCGGCAGCGGGACGCCCTGGTAGCCCACCGAGCGGAGCACCAACTGCGCCGCGATGTCCTCGTACGTGCCGGTGCCGCTCACCCCGCCGCGGCCGTCGGGCGCCGTCCGCTCGAAGCGCACGCCCGCCACCCGGCCGCCGTCGCCCAGCACCTCCACGGGCCGCAGGAAGAACCGCAGGCCGAGCGTCCGGTGCGCGGGCGGCGCCGCCGGGTCCGCCGCGGCCGTGGCCCAGCCGCGCAGGACTTCCACGTTGCGCCGGTTCACCGCCGGCAGCGCCGCCGGATCCGCGTAGGCCGGGTCGAGCGCGAGCTCCGCCGGGTCGACGGCCACGTCCACGCCGGGCAGCCCGCCCAGCTCGCGGAGCTCCTTCGTGGTGAACTTGCCGTGCGAAGGTCCGCGGCGGGCCACCATGTGCACCTCGCGCACCCCGCTGTCCGCCAGCGCGCCGAGCGCGGGCTGCGGCATGTCGGTGGGGTGCAGGTCGGCGGCCCCGCGGGCCAGGATCCGGGTCACGTCCACGGCGACGTTGCCCGCTCCGATCACCACGGCGGAGGAGACCCCGTCCAGGCCGAAGGCCTCGGCCGCGGCGTCCGGGTGCGCGCTGTACCAGGACACGAAGGCCGTGGCGGACCGTACGCCGGCCAGGTCCTCGCCGGGGATGCCCAGGTGCCGGTCGCGCGCGGCGCCGACGCAGTACACCACCGCGTGGTACAGCTCCAGCAGCCGGGCCGTGCCGAGCTCCGGCCCGCCGACCTCCACGTGGCCGAGGAAGCGGATCCGCTCGTCCTCCAGCACCGTGCGCAGACTGCCCTGCAGCGACTTGATCTTCTCGTGGTCGGGGGCGACGCCGTAGCGCACCAGGCCGTACGGGCACGGCAGCCGGTCGAGCACGTCGACCCGCACGTCAGGCACCTCGCGCTGCTGCACGAGGACCTGGGCGGTGTAGACCCCGCTCGGGCCCGAACCGACGACGGCGACACGAAGCACGGCGGTGCTCCTTCCGCAGGGTGACTTCAGCATGCCACCGCGTGAGGAGCACGTCAGCCCATGGAGCGCATCCGGTTGATCTCGGCGGTCTGCTGGGCGACCACTTCCGTCGCCATCTCCTCCACGGCCACGTTGTTCCCGTCCGCCAGGGCCTCCCCGGCCATGGTGAGCGCGCCCGTGTGGTGCGTGATCATCAGCTGGAGGAACCGCCGGTCGAACTCCGGGCCCTTCGCGGCCTTCAGGCCGGCGAGCTGTTCCGCGGTGGCCATGCCGGGCATGGAGGCGTGGTCGTGCCCACCACCGCCCGCCGGTGCGCCGCCGTGGGCGGCCAGCCACCCTTCCATGGCGCCGATCTCCGGCTTCTGGGCTGCCGATATCCGCTCGGCCAGCCGTTTGACCTGCTCCGATCCGGCCCGGCCGGGGGCCAGCGCGCTCATCGTCAGGGCCTGCCGGTGGTGCTCGACCATGCGGACGACGTACGTGAAATCGACGGTGTTGGGGGAGTCGTCGGGCCGCTCCTCCGCCGCCTCCTGCGGGGTCAGCTTCCTGGCGGGTTCGCCCGGCTTGCCGGGGGCGATCACCCGGGGCCCGTCCGCCGCGGCCCGGTCGGTCCCGCCGTCCCCGTCGTCATTGCAGCCCGCGAGGGCCAGTACCAGCAGGACGGCCGGAATCGTGAACTTCGCGTGACGGAAGATCAGCAACGTTTCCTCCCAGGGGACTTTGCACACCAGTATTCGAACGAACGGCACCGGCTGACATCTATTGCCATGTGCATGCGGGGGACCATACTGCCGGGGGTCATGCTTCGTGTTCCGTTCCCACCGTGAACGGACTCAAGGGAGGGCACAGTGACTTCGTTGCACACCACCCGAGTGCGGCGCGGAAGACTGGGGGTGGCTGCGGCCGCGGCCGGACTTCTCGCCACGCTCCTCGTCGCGGGCCCCGCGTCCGCCACCCCCGACCCGGGCGACGCCCCGGCCGCGGGCAAGGTCACGCAGGAGGCCGAGGCGGCCGCCCGCGCGGCCATCACGGCGGGGGACATACCCGGCCAGGACGAGATCGTCCACAGCGCCAACATCGAGCACGTGGCGAACCTGCCCAAGGACGCCCTGAAGAGCCTCAACACCGACCTGGCCTTCCAGGGCCGCTACGCGTACGCGGGCAACTACGACGGTTTCGTCATCTACGACATCAGCCGGCCCCGGACCCCCGTCGTCGTCAGCCAGGTGCTCTGCCCCGGCGGCCAGAACGACATATCCGTCTCCGGCGACCTGCTGTTCCTCTCCACCGACTCCTCGCGCAGCGACAACTCCTGCACCAGCACCACGCAGCCCGCCACCGAGAAGTCCTCGTGGGAGGGCATCAAGGTCTTCGACATCAGCGACAAGAAGAACCCGAAGTACGTCGCCGCCGTCGAGACCGCCTGCGGCTCGCACACCCACACGCTGGTGCCGGGCGGCCGGGACATCTACGTCTACGTATCCTCGTACTCGCCCAACGTCACCTTCCCCGACTGCAAGCCGCCCCACGACGGCATCTCGGTCGTGAAGGTCCCCAAGAGGGCTCCCGAGAAGGCGGCCGTCGTCGGCTTCCCCGTCCTCTTCCCGGACGGCGGCAACCCCGGCGGGCCCACGAACCCCGGCGTCTCCCAGACCACCGGCTGCCACGACATCACGGTCTTCCCGTCGAAGAAGCTCGCCGCCGGCGCCTGCATGGGCGACGGCATCATCTTCGACATCAGCAGGCCCGAGCAGCCCCGCGTGATCGACCGCGTCCAGGACAACGTGAACTTCGCGTTCTGGCACTCGGCGACCTTCAACGAGCGCGGCAACAAGGTCGTGTTCACCGACGAGCTCGGCGGTGGCGGCGGCCCCACCTGCAACGCCGCGACCGGCCCGAACCGCGGCGCGGACGGCATCTACGACATCACCGGACGCGGTGACGCGCGCAAGCTCGTCTTCCGCAGCTACTTCAAGATCGACCGCCACCAGGCCGACACCGAGAACTGCGTGGCCCACAACGGCTCGCTGATCCCCGTCGGCGGCGGCCGCGACATCATGGTCCAGGCGTGGTACCAGGGCGGCGTCTCCGTCTGGGACTTCACCGACTCGAAGAAGCCCAAGGAGATCGGCTACTTCGAGCGCGGCCCGATCTCCACCGAGACGCTCAGTACCGGCGGCTCGTGGTCCGCGTACTACTACAACGGCTACATCTACTCGAACGACATCGCCAAGGGCTTCGACGTCCTGAAGATCAACGACCGGCGCACCGACAGCGCGCGCCGGGTGTGGCTGGACCGGCTCAACGTCCAGACGCAGCCCGACTACCGCTGAAGCCCCACCTCGTGCAGCACGGTCCCGCCGGGCGGTTCGCCGCCCGGCGGGACCCCCATCTCCCAGTCCAGCCCGTAGCGCTGGAACAGCTCCGCCCGCAGCCGCCCGACGGGCATCGGCGCCCCCGGCAGCAGCACGGCGAACACCGCGCCCATCAGCAGGGCCCGCAGCAGCGGGTAGTCGGTGTCCGGGTCCGCCGAGCCGTAACGCGCCACCGCGTCGTGCAGCACCTCGGCGAGCCGCTGCTGCTCGGGGCACTGGACGAAGCCCTCCGCCGACAGGATGCCCGCCATGTGCGTGCGCATCAGCACCGGCTGTGCGACCGCCAGGCCCAGGATCGCGTCCACGGCGCGCGCCAGCTGTTCGCGCCCCTCGTCCGCGCCCTCCGGCCGCGGCTCCCGCTCCAGCGCCTCCTGCAGCGTGCGGTGCATCAACCGGTGCACGGCCGACTGCAGCAGCTGCCGCTTGCCCGGGAAGTAGTACGAGACCAGCCCGCGGGCCGCGCCCGCCCGGTCCGCGATGTCCCCGAGCGTCGTGGCCTCGTAGCCCCGCTCGGCGACCAGTTCGACCGTGGCCTGGAGCAGGCGCTCCCGAGAACGTCTGCGCAATTCTTCATTGACCGATGCGCTGCGCGGGGACATGCTTACTCCTGCGTTGACTGGCTCCGAGCCAATATACTCAGCGCACCTCGCCGGGGCACTCACGGGTGCCGTATTTCCGGCGGCCGTCGCCGGAGCTGGGTGACGCGGGGGATCACCCAGCACCGGTACCGGTGCCTGCCGCGGGCTCACGGAGACCTTCCGTACGGGAGCACCACGCCGCGGTGTACGCGGCCACCGCCACGCCCAGCAGCCAGCCGCCCAGCACGTCCGAGCACCAGTGGACCCCCAGGTACACCCGGGTCCAGCCCACGCCCAGCACGGAGACCGCGGCCGCCGCCCAGACCGCCGCCGTCCGGCCCGGCGCGCCGGGCCGGACCACCACCCACAGCACCAGGCCGCACACGGCCGCCGCCGTCAGCGCGTGCCCGGACGGGTAGGCCGCGTAATGCGCCGAGTCCACCGGATCCGGCCACACCGGCCGGTCCCGTCCGACGAGCGCCTTGAGGACCTGCTGCAGCACGGTCGCCAGACTCGTCGCCACCAGCAGGGCCGCCGCCCGCCGCCGCGCGCCGCGCCACAGCAGCCACCCGGCCAGCAGCAGCGCCACGGCGCGCATCGTCCACGGATCCCAGACCCAGTCGGACAGCACCTGGTTGAGCCGCGTCACCGCCGGGTGCGCGACCGCATGGCGGTGCAGCCCCTCGGCCGCCCACCGGTCGAACGACACCAGCGGCGACCAGCCGACGGCGACCGGCACCGTCAGGGCGGCCGCCAGGGCCAGGCACACGGAAGCGGTCCACCACAGCACACCGGCACGACGCATGCCCGTGATCCTGACACGGCACGGGCGCGTTGCCGGCGCGAACCGGCCGTGCCCCACCTACGCCAGCGCGCGCAGCCCCGGTACGAACGCGATCGCCAGCGGCACCGCCGGGACCAGCGTGGCCGCCGCCGTCAGCCGGAACCGGCGCACCGCGGTCAGCCGGGCGGGAGCGGACAGCAGCCTGCGCACCCGCTGGGACACGTGGGCCTCCGGATGCGGACAGGGCCCGAACGCCCCCCGGTCCTCGTTCAGTTCCACCAGCGCCAGCGCGATGGTCAGGCGTCCGTAGCGGCGCGAGGCCGCGTCGTCCGCCGCGAGCTCCACCAGCCGGTGCATCTCGGTGCGGAACGCGTCGAAGACCGGCACCTGCGGGAAACCCCCCGCCAGCGCCTGCGCGCAGTGCAGCAGCCAGTCGTGGCGGGCCGCCGCGTGTCCCTGCTCGTGGGCCAGCACGGCGTCCAGCTGGCGCCCCTTCAGCCGGCGCAGGGCCGCCGTGGTCACCACCAGCCGGGGCGCGGGGCCGGAGAGCCACCAGGCGCCCGGGCGGGCCGCCTCCAGGACGACCAGCCGCTCGCCCGCGGCGTCCTCGCCCGGCATCAGCGGGGCGCGTACCAGCAGGTCGGCGTGGCCCTTGCGGCGCCGGGCACGCGCCCGCAGCACCTCACGGGTCAGCATCGCCCCGGTCCACACGGCGCCGCCGGCCAGTACCACGGCCATCGCCGACGCCCAGGGGCCTGCGGCGCCCAGGCCGTACGCCTCGGCCACGCCGTGCGGGGCCGCCGCGAAGAGCCGTCCCCGTACCGCCTGCCAGGCCGCCGCCGCGCTCAGCAGCATCGAGAGGGCGAAGCACAGCAGCACCGCACCCACCACGCACTGCCAGACCCACAGCGCCACCACCGGTTCGCGTTCCGGCCAGTCGGCCCGGGCGAGCAGACGGGGTGCCGCGAGCGCGGTCAGGACGCCGAGCAGCAGCAGTGCGGCGGGGACCATCATGGGACCCAGCCTATGAGCGCGCCGCTACCTGCGGGTACGGCCGTGTGCCCCAAGTGACGGAGGACACGTTTGCGCTGCCCGCGACGCACGCGGCTCACAGCGCGAGGAGCATCGCCAACATCCCCAGTCCCATGGCGAGTCGGCAGGCCCGTGTCAGCTCCGCCCGCCCGCCGCCCGGCGCTGCCGGTCCCGCCGCGGAGGAGGCCCCCGCGGCCCCCGCGGGAACGGGCGCGGGCAGCAGCCGCACCCCCGCCCGCAGCACGAAGGCGGCGTAGTAGAGGAGCAGCACCCCCGTCAGCACCGGAACCCCGGACGCCCCGTGCCCCGAGACCATCACCGCCGCCATGTAGACCATGGCGAGCGAGCCGACGGCGTGGTGCACGTGGTGCGCGGACCGCCGTACGTGCCACAGCGCGTGCACGGCGGCCGCGCAGAACACCGCGCCCAGCAGCCACCCCCGCCCCGCCGGCCCCGCCACCGTCACGGGCAGCGCCATCGCCGCCATCCCGAACCCCATCACCGCCTCGCTGCCCGCGGCGTCGCGTTCCCCGGGCAGCGGGGCCCGCAGCCGCAGCAGGCAGTACGTGCCGCTCAGCGCGCACAGGGCCACGAGCAGCCAGGCGGGTGTCGCGGGACCGTGCACGGCTGGACCTCCCCGTCCGGCTGGGCGTGACACACCAAGAGATGCCCGTACGGAGGGCGGGTTAGGCTCGGGGTGCCACCGCGCCTTTCGCTGGAACGGAGAACGTGCCCATGGAGACCCGTACGCAGGACGGACTGAGCTTCCGCGCCGCCGCGGAGGACGACGTGCCGGAGCTGGTCCGGCTCGTGGAGTCGGCGTACCGGGGCGACGACAGCCGGGCCGGCTGGACCACCGAGGCCGACTTCCTGGACGGGCAGCGCACCGACGAGCGGGGCGTGCGCGAGGTCATCGGCGCTGCCGACAGCACCCTCATGGTGGTCGAGCGCGAGGGTGAGCTGATCGCCTGCTGCCAGCTCGAACACCGCGGGGACCACGCGTACTTCGGCATGTTCGCGGTGCGGCCGACGCTCCAGGGCGCAGGCCTCGGCAAGGTGATCATCGCCGAGGCCGAACGCCGGGCGCGGGAACTGTGGGGCGCGCGGGAGATGCGCATGACCGTGGTCAACGTGCGCGACGAGCTGATCGCCTGGTACGTGCGGCGCGGCTACCGCCTCACGGGGGAGACCAGCCCGTTCCCGTACGGAGACGAGCGCTTCGGCGTCCCGCTCCGCGACGACCTGGCGTTCGTGCTGCTCGCCAAGCCGCTGTAGCGACGGTTCCCGGTCAGGCCGTGAAGCGGCCCGTCAGCCGGATCTCCGGGAGGTCGGTGGTCGCGCCGTCCAGTTCGAGCGCGCGCACCAGCCGCAGCTGGTCCTGGGTGTTGACCACCCACCCGACCACCCGCAGTCCGGCGGTGTGCGCCGACTCCACGGTCTCCAGCGTGAGCCGCCGGATGTTGAGGGCGAGCGTGTCGGCCCCGGCGGCGAGCGCGCGGTCCACCACGTCCTCGCCGTAGCGGTTCGCCGTAAGGGTGGTGCGCACCCCCGGGACCAGCCGGGTGATCTCGGCGATCGCCGCGTCGTGGAAGGACGACACCTCGACGCGGGTGGTCAGGTCGCGGCTCAGCATGACCTCGGCCAGCGCCCGGGCCACGGCCACGTCCTTCACGTCCGCCTGGAGCGGCGCCCGCACGGCGTCGAGCACCTCTTCGAAGACCGGGACCTGCTCGCCGTGGCCGGCGTCGAGCTCCCGCAGTTCGGCGAGGGTCAGATCGGCGACGGCGCCCGTACCGTCGGTGGTGCGGTCGACCTCGGCGTCGTGGATCACGACGAGGGCGCCGTCCTTGCTGAGCTGGAGATCGAATTCGACGACGTCCATGCCGGATCGTTCCGCGCGGACGAAGGACCGCAGCGTGTTCTCGGGCTCCACGCCCATGACCCCGCGGTGACCGATGGTGAGGAAAGTCAAGGTTCTCTCGCTTCCGTCGACGGCGGCTCCCGCGCGCCGGCCCTGACCGGCCGCGCGGCAAAGAGGGAGCCTAGTCCTCCGGTCGCGCAATGGGACCGGGCGTGCACCGTCCGTCCGGCGGACGGAGGCCGGTTCCCGGCTGCTCGTGCGCCCTGTGGAGACATCCGGGCGTCACCCGGCCGTGGGCGCGTCTTCACCGTCTTGACGGCCGGTCTCACCCTCGGGTCCAGGGTGAGGGTCGGAGAGGTCGGCGAGGTCGGCGAGCAGCGCCTGCGCCAGCTCCAGTTCTGCCCGGTGCTGCCGCTCGCTCCACCGCAGCGCGAGCCCGGGGAAGGCCCAGTCCGGCACCTCACGGGTCTGCTCCAGGGCGGCGCGCACCTCGGCGAGCCCGGCGCGCGTCCGCTCGATGTGCTCCCCGACCAGCTCCCGCAGCCGGTCCGGCTCCGAGAGGTGCCCGAGCCAGACCCGCAGCAGCAGCCCGTGCTTGAGCACCGGCGGCCCGGCGTCCGCGCTGCCCGCGGCCCACCGGGCCAGCGCCGCCCGCCCCTCCGGGGTGATGGAGTACCGGCGCTTGGTCCTCGCCTCCTCCGGGCCCGAGCGCTGCGAACCGGCGTACCCGAGCGCCTCCAGACGGCGCAGCTCGGCGTAGATCTGGCTGATGGCCGGCGCCCAGTAGAAGAAGCGCAGCGAGGAGTCCGCCCACTTCTTCAGCTCGTACCCGGTCCGCTCGCCGGGGAAGGAGAGCAGCCCCAGAACGGCCCACGCGGTCGCAGGAAGGTCCTGCTTCTTCTCTTGCTTCTTCGAGGTCTGACTACTAGTCATATTTCGAATTGAAGTAAGTCCGGACGCGGGACGCAATCCTGGAGGCACCGTGAAATTCTCCGTGATCTTCGAGGCGCAGCTTGCCGACCCCACCGTAGAGCGCGAGCACCAAGTCATCCGCGACAGCGTCGAACAGGCCGTATTCGCCGAGGAGATGGGCTTCGACAGGATCTGGGCGGTCGAGCACCACTCCCTCAAGTGGTACGCACACATGAGCGCGCCGGAGATCTTCCTGACCTGGGTCGCGGCGCGGACGAGCACCATCCGCATCGGCCACGGCGTGGTCTGCATGCCCTTCAACTTCAACCACCCCGCCCGGGTCGCCGAGCGCGCCGCGATGCTCGACCTGCTCTCCGGCGGCCGCCTCGACCTGGGCGCCGGGCGGGGCGGCACCCGGCAGGAGACCA
Source organism: Streptomyces sp. NPDC037401 (assembly GCF_055602345.1). NCBI lineage: Bacteria > Bacillati > Actinomycetota > Actinomycetes > Kitasatosporales > Streptomycetaceae > Streptomyces > Streptomyces sp. NPDC037401. Next base: position 91,404 of record NZ_JBVJWO010000003.1, on the reverse strand, counting down.
CCCTGTGCGGGGTCGACCCCGGCCGTACGACCCAGGAGGTCGAGGAGGCGCTGCGCATCATCGGCCGGGCCTGGCGGCACGAGGAGCTGGAGTACCACGGCGAACTGATCGACATCGATCCGCACCCGATCCTGCCGCGCCCGAGCCAGACCCCGCACCCTCCGCTCTTCCTGGCCTGTTCCCGGGCCGAGACCCTGGTCCAGGCCGCCGAGCTGGGCATCGGAGCCCTGGTGATGGGCTTCGCCGGGCCGCGGTCCATCGCCTCGATGCGCGAGACGTACGACCGGGCCGTCGCGGCCCGCGACGGCGGGCGGTTCGTGTCCACCGCCGTCAACGACCACTTCTCCGTGCTGTGCCCGACGATCGTCCTCGACGACCGGGCGCAGGCGCAGCGCATCGGCATCCGCGGCCAGCGCTTCTTCGCGCAGTCCATCGGGCACTGGTACGGCGGCGCCGGCATCCCCGACGAGGCGGTGGTCGCGGGCGCCGACGAGGCCGCCGAGATGCGCCGCGCCGCCGAGCAGGTCGAGGCCCGGCTCCACGAGCAGAACATCCCCGTCCGCCCGACTTCCACGGCCACCTTCAACGCCGACCACGCCTACGGCACCGCCGACGACGCCATCGCGTACGCCGAGCGCCTCCGGGAGGCCGGGGCGGACGAGATCATGTGCCTGATCCAGATGGGCACGGTCCCGCAGGAGGCCTGCATGGAGACCCTGCGCCAGTGGGGCGAGAAGGTCATCCCGCACTTCCGTGCGGCCTGAGGGGGACGCCGTGACCGACCGCCCCGACCGCCCCGACCGCCCCGGCCAGCGCGACCGGCTCGATCCGGCGGCCCGGCGCTGTGTCGACGCGCTGGCCGCCGCCTTCCCCGACCTCGGCGGCGCCGTGACCGACGCCGCCGAGGCCCGCCGGATCCTGGCCGCCGTTCCCGGGCCGGCCACCGCCCCGCCCGCGGTCGGCGCCGTGGCCGACCGGACCGTCCCCGGCCCGCCCGGCGGACCCGCCGTGCCCGTACGCGTCTACCTGCCCGATCCGGCGCGGTGGCCCGGCCCGCGCCCGACCGTCGTCTTCTGCCACGGCGGCGGCTTCGTGCTCTGCGACCTCGACACGCACGACCGCACCGCCCGCAGCCTGTGCCGGGCCGCCGGGGCCGCGGTCGTCTCCGTCGGCTACCGCCGGGCCCCCGAGCACCGCTTCCCGGCCGCCGTGGAGGACGCCCACGCCGCCCTGTGCTGGGCCGGGGAGCACGTACGGGAGCTCGGCGGCGATCCCGCCGCCCTGGTGGTGGCGGGCGACAGCGCCGGCGGCAACCTCGCCGTGGCCTCCCTGTTGCTCGCCGCCGAGCGCGGCGGGCCGCCCGTGGCCCTCCAGGTGCTGGTCTACCCGGCACTCGGGGCCGCGATGGAGCTGGACTCGTACCGCCGCAACGCGACCGGCTACTACCTGACCACCGTGCACATGCGCTGGTTCTGGGAGCAGTACCTCGGGCCCGGCGGCGACCGCCGCGACCCGCTCGCCTCGCCCCTCGACGCCGGGGCGGAGGCCCTCGCGGCCCTGCCCGCGGCCCATCTCGTCCTGGCCGGATGCGATCCGCTGTGTGATGACGGACACGTCTTCGCCCGGCTCCGGGCCTCCCGCGGGGCGCCCGTGAGCGTCGACTGCCACGACGATGCGTTCCACGGTTTCCTCGCCTTCTCCGGCCGTCTGCCGCAGGCGCGGCGGGCGTTGGCGACTCTGGGGGAAGTCATCGCCGCCACGGTGAAATACGGGAAGAATTCCCGTGGAGAGGGGGGCAAGGCAGGATAATTTATTGATCTCCCTCTTGAGTGGAAGACCCTTACATGCATACGCTGTCTTTACGTGAGGTTCTCCTGTGGAGGAAGTGACATGACGGAAACTCTTGTGCCGGGCGTGAGCGGTAGCGCCATAACCGCCGGTGCGCGGGTGGTCGACCACCCGGCGTGGCCCGTGCTCAAGGCCGCCGTGGAAGAGATCCGGCCTTGGCAGTCCAAGGACGGTTCGATCGACTTCGACGCGGAGGGCGCCCCCACCCGGGCCGCCGCCGAGGCCGCGCTGAACCGCGTCGTCGGCGCGGTCGAGGAGCTCTCCCCGCTCCTCCCGCACGCCACGGCGTACCACCGGGCGCTCGTCGCCGACCTGCGCAAGTGGGCCGCGGACGGCTTCCAGGTGCCGGACTTCCTCGACTCGCTGCTCGCCTTCCAGCCGGCCGCCGAGCGCGCCGACGGCCTGCAGCACCTCGTGGTCTTCCCGATGTACACGCAGAACGGCAACCCGGACCGCAACCTGGAAGCCGTCGCGCTGAAGATGGTGTGGCCCGAGTGGCTCGCCGAACTGGAGCGCACCCGGTACGACAACCCGCTCTTCCTCGGCATCACCTTCGAGGACTTCACCGCGGGCTACGACACCAACTCCGCCGTGCTCTTCCCGGAGACCATCGCCGTCCGCGAGGCCCCCGAGCGCTTCACCTGGGGCGGCATCTTCTGCGACCGCGAGGCCGCGCGCTTCCGCAAGGTCACCGAGGCCGCCGTGGACACGCTCGGCATCGAGCTGCCCTCGGACATCGCCGCGATGATCACCGACCAGGAGCGCTGCGAGAAGGCGTTCGTCCTGTGGGACATGGTCCACGACCGCACCCACAGCCACGGCGACCTGCCGTTCGACCCCTTCATGATCAAGCAGCGCCAGCCGTTCTGGATGTACGGCCTGGAGGAGCTGCGCTGCGACCTCACCGCCTTCAAGGAGGCCGTGAAGCTCGACTCCGAGGGCAACGAGCACGGCCGTGACGTCCAGTACGCCGTGCTGTTCGACCGCATGTTCCGCTTCCCGCTCAGCGGCGACCGGAACCGCAACTACGACGGCCTCGGCGGCCAGCTGCTCTTCGCGTACCTGCACAAGCACGACGTGATCCGCTGGACCGACAACAAGCTCAAGATCGACTGGCAGCGCGCCCCCCAGATCACCAACCAGCTCTGCGGCGAGATCGAGAAGCTCTACCGCGACGGCATCGACCGCCCGAAGCTGGTCCACTGGTTCAAGGCGTACGAGCTGGTCTCCACCTACCTCGCTCCGCACCCGGGCTCCAAGTGGGCCAAGGGCCCCGACGCCCTCGACCTGACGCAGCCGCCCCGCAAGCTCGTCGACGACGTGCTTCCGGACGAGTTTCCGCTCAGCATGTTCTTTGAGGCACTCGCCAAGAAGCTCAAGGGCGTGATCGCCTCCACCAAGGGCATCACGGCCGAGAGCGCCGAGCGGGTCGCCGCGTGAGCGCTCGCGCGGAGGAGGCAGCAGCGATGAACGGGAACGGCAACGGCACGCTGAGCGGTGCGGTCGTCGCAGTGGCCGGGGCCGGCGGTCCCGCCGGCCGCGCGGCCCTGATGCGGCTCGCCGAGGCGGGCGCCGTCGTGGTGGCGTCCGACGCCGACCCGGCGCGCCTCGCAGAGGCCGTCGACGCGGCGCGCTACGCCCACGGCGGGGCGACCGTCGTCGGCGACACCGTCGACCTGCTCGACCTCGACGCGACCCGGGACTGGGCCGCGCGGACCGAGAAGGAGTTCGGCCGGCTCGACGGGCTGGTCCACCTCGTGGGCGGCTGGCGCGGCAGCTCCTCCTTCACCGAGACCGACCTCGCGGACTGGGACTTCCTGGAGAAGCTCCTCATCCGCACGGTTCAGCACACGTCGATGGCCTTCCACGACGCACTGCTGCGCAGCGACCGCGGCCGCTACGTCCTGGTCAGCCAGTCCGGTGCGCACAAGCCGGTGGCGAACAACGCCGCGTACAACGCCGGCAAGGCGGCCGCGGAGGCCTGGACGCTCGCGCTCGCGGACTCGTTCCGCAAGGCGGGGGGCGAGGACGGGCCGCAGGCCGCGGCTGCGATCCTGGTGATCAAGGCACTGGTGCACGACGCGATGCGCGCCGAGCGCCCGAATGCGAAGTTCGCGGGCTTCACCGACGTGAAGGAGCTGGCCGAGGCCATCGCCTCCGTCTGGGACCGGCCCGCCACGGAAGTGAACGGACAGCGTCTGTGGCTCACCCCGCAACCCTGAGGACCGACGCCCGCCGGCACCATGACCCGGCGGTGCGCGGTTTCGCCAGCGACAACTACGCCGGCGTGCACCCGGAGATCCTCGAGGCAATCGCCTTGGCCAACGGCGGCCACCAGGTCTCCTACGGCGAGGACGAGTACACCGAGCACCTTCAGAAGATCATCCGCAGCCACTTCGGGCCGTACGCGGAGGCCTTCCCGGTCTTCAACGGCACGGGGGCCAACGTCACCGCCCTCCAGGCGATGACGGACCGCTGGGGTGCGGTGATCTGCGCCAAGACCGCCCACATCAACGTGGACGAGGGCGGCGCGCCGGAGCGGATGGCGGGCATCAAGCTGCTCGCCGTCCCCACTCCGGACGGCAAGCTCACCCCCGAGCTGATCGACCAGGAGGCCTGGGGCTTCGAGGACGAGCACCGGGCGATGCCGCAGGTCGTGTCGATCACCCAGAACACCGAACTGGGCACGGTCTACACCCCGGACGAGATCCGGGCCATCTGCGAGCACGCCCACGGGCTCGGCATGAAGGTGCACCTCGACGGCGCCCGGATAGCCAACGCCGCCGCGTCGCTGGACGTCCCGATGCGGACGTTCACCAACACCGTCGGCGTGGACGTGCTGTCGTACGGCGGCACCAAGAACGGCATGATGTTCGGCGAGGCCATCGTGGTGCTCAACCCGGATGCCGCACGCATGATGAAGCACGTCCGCAAGATGTCGATGCAGCTGGCGTCCAAGATGCGCTTCGTCTCGGTGCAGCTCGAGGCCCTGCTCGCCAAGGACCTGTGGCTGCGCAACGCCCGGCACGCCAATGCCATGGCCCAGCGGCTCGCCGAGGGCGTGCGCCAGGTCGACGGGGTCGAGATCCTCTATCCCGTGCAGGCCAACGCCGTGTTCGCACGGCTGCCGCAGGAGGTCACCCGGCGCCTGCAGAAGCGTTTCCGCTTCTACTTCTGGGACGAGGCGGCCGGTGACGTCCGCTGGATGTGCAGCTACGACACCCAGCCCGAGGACGTGGACGCCTTCCTCCAGGCCCTCAAGGAAGAGCTCGCCCGCTGATTCGATAGTCATGCAGGAGCTTGCATAGGTATGCTCCTGGGTCATGGAACTGACCCAGGAGCATTCCGGCATGGCCGCTTATCTGGCGGCCGACGACGTGATCGACCACGGCCACCCCGTCGTACAGGAGACCGCGGCCGCCCTGCGCGCCGCCGCCCCCGGCGCGCACGCGTACGCCCGGGCGGCCTTCGAGTTCGTCCGCGACGCCATCCCGCACTCCGCCGACTCCGGCGACCCCCGCGTGACCTGGCGGGCCTCCGACGTGATCGCCCTGCGCACCGGCATCTGCTACGCGAAGTCCCACGCCCTCGCCGCCCTGCTGCGCGCCGAGGGCATCCCCACCGGCCTCTGCTACCAGCTGCTGCTCGCCGACGAGCACGGCGACCGCCACGTCCTGCACGGACTGGTCGCCGTCCGGATGCCCGGCCACGGCGGCTGGGCGCGGCAGGACCCGCGGGGGAACGTCCCGCCGGGCGTCGACGCCCGCTTCTCCCTCGACGGGGAGCGGCTCGCCTGGCCCGTCCGCCCCGAGCGCGGCGAAGTGGACCACCCCCGCCTGTACGCGACCCCGCCCGCGTCCGTGCTCGACGCGCTGCGGGGGTCCGCCGACCGTGAGGAGCTCTGGCGCACGCTCCCGGTACGGCTGTGAACCCCCGCCCGCGGGGCCCCCTGGTCCGGGCTCAGCCCGCCTCGCGGACCTGGGCCGGGGTCGGGGCGGTGCCCCCGAGGTGGGCGGGCAGCCACCAGGAGTCCTCGGGGCCCTTGGGCTTGGCCGGATAGGCGCGCTGCGCGGCGTCCAGCAGCTCCTGTACGCGCTCGCGCAGCCGCCGGGTGATCGCACCCGCGTACTGGTCCGTCGGGGCCTCCATGGGCTCGCCCACGCGCATCGTCACGGGGATGTGGCTGCGGCGCAGGTCCTTGGGGCGCCCCTTGGTCCACAGCCGCTGCGTGCCCCACAGCGCCATCGGGATCAGCGGCACGCCCGCCTCCTGCGCCATGCGCGCAGCACCGGACTTGAAGCTCTTGAGCGTGAACGACTGCGAGATCGTGGCCTCGGGGAACACCCCGATGATCTCGCCGGCGCGCAGCGCGTCCAGCGCCTGCTGGTAGGCCGCCTCGCCCTGCTTGCGGTCCACCGGGATGTGCTTCATCGCGCGCATGAGCGGGCCCGAGACCTTGTGCCGGAACACCGACTCCTTGGCCATGAAGCGCACGAGGCGCTTGGAGGGGCGCGCGGTCAGGCCGGTGAAGATGAAGTCGAGGTACCCGATGTGGTTCGAGACGAGCACGGCACCGCCCTGGCGGGGGATGTTCTCCGTGCCCTTCATGTCGATGCGGATGTCCAGCGCACGGAACAGCGAGTGCGCGGCGCCGACGACCGGGGGATAGACAAACTCTGCCATGGCGGGGAGACCCGTCTTTCTGCCTGGGGAGGTTCTCCCGGCGGGAAGTTACGCCATCGTAGGTACGTGGCAAGGGGATCGTGCCCCATGGCGGCCCGGCTGGCCAGTTCAGAGGAGCGTGCCCGGGGAGATTCTCGTCACGCCGGGAATGCCGCAGGCCACGGCGGCGCTCGGGTGTTCGTACCGGACGGGCGAGGAAGGGCGGGAACGGACGTGCGCGGGCGTGAGGGAGACAGGCGGCTGGGGGCCGCCGAACTGGGCGCGGAGCCGGGGGAGCGGGCCACCCTGGTGCAGTTCTCCAGCGCCTTCTGCCAGCCCTGCCGGGCGACCCGCCGGATCCTCGCCGAAGTGGCCGCGCTCGTCGGCGGCGTGGCCCACGTCGAGATCGACGCGGAGGCACACCTCGGGCTGGTCCGCGACCTGGGCATCGAGAAGACGCCGACCGTCCTCGTGCTGGACGCACAGGGCCGGATCGTGCGGCGGGCCGAGGGAATGCCGCGCAAGGCCGACGTGATCGCGGCGCTCGGCGCCGCCGTCTGAGCCCGTCGGGGGCCTCCCGGGGCGTCTCGCGCCGGTGTTCGGGCTCCGGCGCGCGCTTCCGCGCGGTCCGTGACCCCGCTCGCATCTCGCCGTAGTCGCTTGACTGCGCACACGACCGCTCGACAGGCTGGCGGCATGCGGTCTGAACTCCTTCTTTACGGACGGATCCACGTCGATCTCGTCCGGCACGCGAGTGCGCGCTGTCACGGTTCCTGAACCGGTTCCCGGTACCCGAACGGCCCTCCCTCGCAGACCGACCAGAAGGACACCCCTCATGACGGCTCCGACCGTACTTCCCGGCACCGCCCTCCCCGGCTCGCCCGAACTGCTGCGCTCCGTCTTCCGGCAGCACGCCGCCGGGGTCGCGGTCATCACCGCCTCGCGCGGCGGCCGGCCGGCGGGCTTCACCGCCACCTCGCTGTCGTCCGTCGCCGCGGAACCGCCCCTGCTGTCGTTCTCCGTCGGCACCGGCTCCTCCAGCTGGCCCGCCATCGCAGAGGCCGGACACATCGGCGTGCACATACTCGGCGAGCACCAGCAGGAGCTGGCGGGGCTGTTCGCGCGGAGCGGGGCCGACCGGTTCGGGCCGCGTACCGCCTGGCGGACCGGTCCGGAGGAGGTGCCGCTGCTGGACGGCGTCCTCGCCTGGCTCGTGTGCCGCGTGGTCGCGCGGGTGCCCGCCGGGAGCCACCGGATCGTGCTCGCGGAGGTCGTCGCGGGGGACCCCTCGGGAGCCGCCGACGGCGCCTCCGGGCCGCTGCTCTACCACCAGGGGCGCTTCAACGCGCTGCGCGACTGAGTCGTGCCTGCTGGCGGGCACTTTCCGTGCTCCGCAGGCGTTGGCAAGGTCACAGTTCACCTGGCTTGATTCCTGGGGAGACCCACGGTGTACTGACGAGTAACATTTCGTTCGGAGCGCGGGCCGCCCCGACCGGGATCCGCCCAGTAAGGCGCCTATGCTGCCTGCACAAGGCAGCCCAGAAAAGACGATGCAGTAGGAGAGCCGGCGTGAGCCTGAGGATCGTTGTCTGTGTGAAGTACGTGCCCGACGCCACCGGCGACCGGCACTTCGCCGATGACCTGACCGTCGACCGCGACGACGTCGACGGCCTGCTGTCGGAGCTCGACGAGTACGCCGTCGAGCAGGCGCTGCAGATCGCCGAAGAGGCGGACGACGCCGAGGTGACCGTCCTGACGGTCGGCCCCGAGGACGCCAAGGACGCGCTGCGCAAGGCGCTGTCGATGGGCGCCGACAAGGCCATCCACGTCGAGGACGACGACCTGCACGGCACCGACGTCATGGGCACCTCGCTGGTGCTGGCCAAGGCCCTGGAGAAGGCCGGCTTCGACCTGGTCATCACCGGCATGGCCTCCACCGACGGCACCATGGGCGTGCTCCCGGCGATCCTGGCCGAGCGCCTGGGCGTCCCGCAGGTCACCCTGCTCTCCGAGGTCAAGGTCGAGGACGGCACCGTGACCGGCCGCCGCGACGGCGACACCGCCAGCGAGCAGCTGGAGGCCTCCCTCCCGGCGCTCGTGTCCGTGACGGACCAGTCGGGCGAGGCCCGCTACCCGTCCTTCAAGGGCATCATGGCCGCCAAGAAGAAGCCGGTGGAGTCCTGGGACCTCGAGGAGCTGGAGATCGAGGCGGACGAGGTCGGCCTCGAGGGCGCGTGGACCGCGGTCGACTCCGCGGCGCAGCGTCCGGCCCGCACCGCCGGCACGATCGTCAAGGACGAGGGCGAGGGCGGCAAGCAGCTGGCCGAGTTCCTGGCCGGCCAGAAGTTCATCTGAGAACTTCGGCCACTTCCCAACGCCCCCTCATACTTCGCAATCGCAGGAGAGCAGTCCCATGGCTGAAGTTCTCGTCTACGTCGACCACGTGGACGGCGCCGTCCGCAAGCCCACCCTCGAGCTGCTGACGCTCGCCCGCCGCATCGGCGAGCCCGTCGCCGTCGCCCTGGGCGCCGGCGCCGAGGCCACCGCCGCGGTGCTCGCCGAGCACGGCGCGGTCAAGGTCCTCACCGCCGACGCCCCGGAGTTCACCGAGTACCTCGTCGTACCGAAGGTGGACGCGCTCCAGGCCGCGTACGACGCCGTTTCCCCGGCCGCCGTGCTCGTCCCGTCCTCCGCCGAGGGCAAGGAGATCGCCGCGCGCCTGGCGGTCCGCATCGGCTCCGGCATCATCACCGACGCCGTCGACCTCGAGGCCGGCGACGAGGGCCCGGTGGCCACGCAGTCCGCGTTCGCCGCCTCCTTCACCACCAAGTCCCGTGTCTCCAAGGGCACTCCGGTCATCACCGTGAAGCCGAACTCGGCTCCGGTCGAGGCCGCCCCGGCCGCGGGCGCCGTCGAGGCGCTGTCGGTCACCTTCGGTGCGCTGGCCACCGGCACCAAGGTCGTCTCCCGCACCCCGCGCGAGTCCACCGGCCGCCCCGAGCTGACCGAGGCCGCGATCGTGGTCTCCGGCGGCCGCGGCGTCAACGGCGCCGAGAACTTCGCGATCATCGAGGCGCTCGCCGACTCCCTCGGTGCCGCCGTCGGCGCCTCCCGCGCCGCCGTCGACGCCGGCTGGTACCCGCACTCGAACCAGGTCGGCCAGACCGGCAAGTCGGTCTCCCCGCAGCTGTACATCGCCTCCGGCATCTCGGGCGCGATCCAGCACCGGGCCGGCATGCAGACCTCGAAGACCATCGTGGCCATCAACAAGGACGCCGAGGCCCCGATCTTCGACCTGGTCGACTACGGCGTGGTCGGCGACCTGTTCCAGGTCGTCCCGCAGCTGACCGAGCAGATCCAGGCGCGCAAGGGCTAGTCCCTGACCTGGGCATACTCTGCCTCCGGGGCCGTGTGGTGTTCGTCACCACACGGCCCCGAGTCATTTCCCCGGGGCCGCCAAGAGGGCGATGGGGGACCATTGACTGAGCGGAACGCCCTGACTAAATTCTGCTATGCGGATCAATGCTTCCGTGAAGCGGAAAATAGGAGAGTGCAGGATGGGTCAGCAGGAGAAGGTGGCAACGAGCCTCGCAGGCGCGGTCAGCGAGGGCATCAGCGCTTCCCTCGCGCCGGTGGACGCGGAGCTCGCGCGCCGCTACCCGGGCGATCCCGGCACCCGCCAGCCGATCCACACCGTCTACGTACCCGGTGACGTCTTCGGCCCCGGCACGATCCGCAGCTGGGGCGACCAGGCCCTCGCGGCCCTCGACGAGCACGCCCCCGACGCCGCCACCTTCGCCAAGGTGCTCGGCATCGGCGACGAGCTGGCCGGACCGGTCTACGAGCGCGTGCGTGCCAAGCTGCAGAGCGAGCCGATCGAAGACCTCCGCATCGACTTCGAGGACGGCTTCGGCGTCCGCTCCGACGAGGAGGAGGACCAGGCCGCCGCCCGCGCCGCGCGCCTGGTCTCCGAGGCCTACTCGAACGGCACCAACGCGCCGTACATGGGCATCCGCATGAAGTGCATGGAGTCCAACGTCCGCGACCGCGGCATCCGCACCACCGACATCTTCCTCTCGGGCCTCCTCGCCCACGGCGGTCTCCCGGACAACCTCGTCCTCACGCTCCCGAAGGTGACGTACGCCGAGCAGGTGTCCGCCTTCGTCAAGCTGCTGGAGGCCTTCGAGACCGCCCGCGGCCTGCGCCCCGGCCGGATCGGCTTCGAGATCCAGATCGAGACCAGCCAGTCCATCCTGGCCTCGGACGGCACCGCCACCGTCGCCCGCATGATCGACGCCGCCAAGGGTCGTGCCACCGGCCTGCACTACGGCACCTTCGACTACAGCGCCTGCGTCGGCGTCTCGGCCGCCTACCAGTCCAGCGACCACCCGGCCGCCGACCACGCCAAGGCGATCATGCAGGTCGCGGCCGCCGGCACCGGCGTACGGGTCTCCGACGGCTCGACCAACGTCCTGCCCATCGGCACGACCGGGCACGTCCACGAGGCCTGGAAGCTGCACTACGGCCTGACCCGCCGGGCCCTCGCCCGCGCCTACTACCAGGGCTGGGACATGCACCCGGGCCACCTGCCGACGCGCTACGCCGCCGTCTTCGCGTTCTACCGCGAGGGCCTCGACGCCGCCGCGGCCCGGCTGAAGGCCTACGTCGCCAAGATCGAGGGCGATGTGATGGACGAGCCGGCCACGGCCAAGGCGCTCGCCGGATACCTGGTGCGCGGCCTCGACTGCGGCGCCGTCGGCAGCGACGAGGTCACCACCCTGACCGGCCTCACCCGCGCCGAGCTCGACGCCTTCGCCATCCCGCGCCGCTCGGCCACCCTGACGGCGACGTCCTGACCCCGCCGCTGCGGGGCCCCTCGGGAGGGGGCCCCGCAGTGCTACGCCCCGGGGGGCGGGGGCAGCTCGCCCGAGCCGCGCGGGATCAGCCGGGTCGGCAGCTCGACCCGGGCCGGTGCCGGCCGCGCGCCGCCCAGCCGGGCGAAGAGCCGGCCCGCGGCCACCCGGCCGAGGGCTGCCGCGTCCTGCGCCAGCACGGTCACCCCGGGCCGCAGCAGATCGGCCAGTTCGAAATCGTCGAAGCCGACCAGCGCGACCGGCCGCTCCCGGTCCGCCAGGACCCGCACCACCGTGACCGTCACCCGGTTGTTCCCGCCGAACAGCGCGGTCACCGGCTCCGGGCCGGCCAGCATCCGCCCGACCTCCGCCGCCACCCGCTCCGGGGCCGTCGAACCCAGCGAGACCCACGACCCGGCCACCGGCAGCCCGGCCTCCGCCATGGCCGCGCGGTAGCCGCGCAGCCGCTCCGTGGCCGTGTGGATCCGCGGATGGTCGCCGATGAAACCGATCCTGCGGTGCCCGTGTGCGATCAGGTGCGCGACGCCCTCCAGTGCCCCGCCGAAGCTGTCGGACAGCACCACGTCCGCCTCGATCCGCCCCGCCGGCCGGTCCACGAACACCGTCGCCACCCCGGCCCGGATCTCCGGTTCCAGGTAGCGGTGGTCGTCCCCGGCAGGGATGACGACCAGCCCGTCCACCCGGCGTGCGCACAGCGCGAGGGCCAGTTCGCGCTCCCGGTCCGGGTCCTCCGCACTGGAGCCGATGACGAGCAGGGCGCCGTGGTCCCGCGCCACCTCCTCCACCGCCCGGCCGAGCGGGCCGTAGAACGGGTCGGCCAGGTCCTCCAGCACCAGCCCGATGCTCGCGGTGCGGCCCTTGCGCAGCACCCGCGCGCTGTCGTTGCGGCGGAAGCCCAGGACGTCGATGGATTCCTGGACCCGGCGCTCGGTGTCGGGGGTCACCCCGGGTTCGCCGTTGACCACCCGCGAGACGGTCTTCAGCCCCACGCCGGCATGGGCCGCAACGTCCTTCATCGTCGGCCGGATTCCGTAGCGGGACTCGGACGGGCGGGGCGGGGTGGGCACGGTCGGGGTCCTCCGGCAGGTCAGGGGCGCGCGGGGTAGGCGTACGGTCTCCAGGGTAGGGCGTGGGACAACGTTGTCAGGCGTACTTGGCCGGTAACCGCGTTTTCGTGACAGGGTGTTGCGGGCAAGCCACTGGGGGCTTCGGATGAGGGGGGACCCGTGATTGTCTGGATCAACGGCGCGTTCAGTGCCGGCAAGACCAGCACGGCACGCGAGCTGACCGGTCTGATCCCGAACAGCAACGTCTACGACCCCGAGGTGATCGGCGGTGCGCTGCGCCACCTGCTGCCGCAGAAGCGCCTCGACGAGGTGACGGACTACCAGGACCTGTCCATCTGGCGGCGCCTGGTCGTCGACGGCGCCGCCGCGATGCTCGCCGAGCTGGGCGGGGTCCTGGTGGTGCCGATGACCCTGCTGCGCCAGGAGTACCGGGACGAGGTCTTCGGCGGCCTCGCCGCCCGCCGGATCCCCGTACGGCACGTGCTGCTCGCCCCGGATGAAACGATACTTCGCGAGCGGATAGCGGCCCGGGAGGAACCGGACGTCCCGGACGCCGAGGAACGCGTCCGGCAGTGGTCCTACGACCGCATACCGGCCTACCGCGAGGCGCTCGGCTGGCTCACCGCCGACGCCTTCGCCGTGGACAACGGCCCGCTGACCCCGCGCGGCACCGCGGAGCTGATCGCCGAGGCGGTCCGCAGCGGCGCCGCCGGGGCCTGCGAGATCGTGCAGACGCCGGAGCCGACCCGGGAGACCCTCGCCGCGGGCGTCCTGCTCTTCGACGACCGGGACCGGGTGCTGCTGGTCGATCCCACGTACAAGCCCGGCTGGGAGTTCCCCGGCGGGGTCGTCGAGCCGGGCGAGGCGCCCGCCCGCGCGGGGATGCGCGAGGTCGCCGAGGAGCTCGGCGTCGAACTGCACGAGGTGCCGCGGCTGCTGGTGGTCGACTGGGAACCCCCGCGCGGACCGTCGTACGGCGGCATGCGGCTGCTGTTCGACGGCGGACGGCTCGGCGCCGACCGGGCCGGCCGGCTGCGGCTGCCGGGCCCCGAACTGCGGGACTGGCGGTTCGTCACCGAGACCGAGGCGGCCGGCCTGCTGCCGCAGGTGCGCTTCGAGCGGCTCCGGTGGGCGCTGCGGGCACGCGAACGCGCCACCGTGCTCAACCTGGAGGCGGGCACCCCGGTCGGCTGACGGACGCGCGCCCTGCGTCGTACGCCGCGCCGCCCACGGCCGCCCGCCGTGCGGCCGGACGCGACCGGCATCGGTCCGTCCGGCCGGGCGGTCGGCGTCAGGCGGGGCTCTGCTCGACGGCGGCCTTCAGCACGGCCGCCGTGTCCTCGGTCAGCGGGTCGCCGTGTCCGAAGCACGCCACCGCCGGGGAGAGGGCGGCGAGCCGCCGGAAGGACGCCAGGGCCTGCGCGCGGTCGGTGTTGAAGACGCCGAGCATCACCTGGCCGATGCCCGCCACGCAGTCGCCGGTGAACAGCACCCCGTGCCGCGGCAGGTGGATGCCGATGCTGCCGTCCGTGTGGCCGGGGGAGTGCACGACGAACGCGCCGTCGCCGAAGCCGAGCTCGTCGCCGTGCTCGAGCTCCCGGTCCACCCGGGTCGGCGGGGCCTCGGGAACCGTCATCCCGTGCTCGTACAGCGGGACTTCCCAGTCCAGCAGGTCCGGCTCCGGAACGGGCGCCTCGCCGCGGATCACCGGCGCCTCCAGCCGGTGCGCCATCACCGGTGCGCCGTACCGTGCGGCGAGCTCCTCCGCCGCTCCGATGTGGTCGCGGTGGCAGTGCGTCAGCACGATCCGGCGGATGTCCTCGGGCCGCAGCCCGAGGGACCGTATCGCTTCTTCGATCCCGGGGCCGGACGTGATGTTCCCGGCGTCGATCAGGGTCAGCTCCGCCCCGTCGCGCCACAGGTACGCCTGGCCGATGGGGAAGCGCAGCATGTGCAGCTGCGGCAGTACGTCGACACACTCGACAAGATCCATGCGTCGAACTTACGGGCAGCCGGGACCGGAACGGGCGCGGCCACGCTCTGCGCGAACTACGCGCAGAGCGCAGCGCCTTGAGCGCCCGCCCGGTCAGGCGTTCTTCGACGCGGCGTAGTTGACGAGGAACAGCGCCTCGGCCACCGACAGCCGCTCCAGCTCCTCGGGCGAGACGCTTTCGTTCGCCGCGTGGATCTGCGCCTCCGGCTCGCTCAGCCCGATCAGCAGGATCTCCGCCGCCGGGTACAGCGCCTGGAGGGTGTTGCACAGCGGGATCGAGCCGCCCATGCCCGCGGCCTGCATCTCCTGGCCGGGGTAGGCGGCCTCCAGGGCCTTCGCCATGGACGCGTACGCCGGGCTGGCCGTGTCGGCCTGGAACGGCTGGCCCTGGCCGACCTGCTCCAGCGACACGCGTGCGTTCCACGGCGTCCGGCTCTCCAGGTGCGCCGTCAGGAGCTTGTTCGCGTCCACGGTGTCCATGCCCGGCGGCACCCGCAGGCTGATCAGCGCGCGGGCACTGGCGTGCACGGACGGGGTGGCACCGACCACCGGCGGGCAGTCGATCCCGAGCACGGTCACCGCCGGACGGGCCCACAGGCGGTCCGAGACCGATCCGTCGCCGATCAGGTCCACGCCGTCGAGTACCCGCGCGTCGGAGCGGAAGTCGGCCTCCGGGTACTGCAGGCCGTCCCACTGCGCGTCGGCCGCCAGACCGTCCACGGTCGT
The DNA here is from genome assembly GCF_055602345.1 of Streptomyces sp. NPDC037401. Lineage (NCBI taxonomy): Bacteria > Bacillati > Actinomycetota > Actinomycetes > Kitasatosporales > Streptomycetaceae > Streptomyces > Streptomyces sp. NPDC037401. Next base: position 76,234 of record NZ_JBVJWO010000003.1, on the reverse strand, counting down.
CGAACCGTCCTCGGCGCGCAGCGAGTCCAGGACGCGGATCAGCGCGGCCAGCGCGTCCGGTGCGGCCCCGCCGAACATGCCGGAGTGCAGGTTGCCCTCCAGGGTGTCCACCTGGATGCGCACCATGGTCATGCCGCGCAGGGTCGCGGTCACCGTCGGCAGGCCGACGCGGAAGTTGCCCGCGTCGCCGATGACGATGGTGTCGGCCGTCAGCAGCTCCGGGTGCGCCTCGGCGTACTGCTGCAGGCCGCCGGTGCCCTGCTCCTCCGAGCCCTCGACGATCACCTTGACGGAGACCGGCACGCCGCCGTTGGCCTTCAGGGCCCGCAGCGCGAGCAGGTGCATGATGAACCCGCCCTTGCAGTCCGCGGCGCCGCGGCCGTACCAGCGGCCGTTGCGCTCGGTCAGCTCGAACGGCGGGGAGACCCAGGCGGCTTCGTCGAGCGGGGGCTGCACGTCGTAGTGGGCGTACAGCAGCACGGTCGGGGCGCCCGCGGGTCCCGGCAGGAAACCGTAGACCGACTGGGTGTCGTCGGGGGTGTCGAGGAGTGCCACGTCCTGGAAGCCCTCGGCGCGCAGCGCGTCGGCGACCCAGTTCGCGGCGCCCTCGCTCTCGCTCTTGGGGAACTGCGCCCAGTCCGCCACCGACTGGAAGGCCACCAGCTCGGACAGCTCCGCCTTGGCGCGGGGCATCAGGGCGGCGACGGTCTCGGCGATCGGGTGGGACGGCATGGGCACGCTCCTCGTGGGTGCGACGTTGTGGTACGTGTACGCCGGTATCCGGACGCATCGTGTGCGTGCCGGGTACGGCGGGGACAGAGCCGATCTTCCCACAGCGGGGCCGTGACGGGCTCCGCCGTAGGATGCGCTCGGCACCGGAGCAACTGGGGATCAGGAGCAGCAGCACATCGTGAGCGAGCACGGGGACAACGGCGGCGCGGACCGCACGCAGGACGGCGGCCGGTCGGCCGGGGACGGGACGGAGGCCGTGGACGCGGCGGAGGCGGCCGGCGGGGCCGGCGAGGTGGAGGCCGTGTTGCCCGGGCCGGGGTCCGCGGAGCCCGCTCCGGACGAGATCTGGGACGTCGTCGTGGTGGGGGCCGGACCGGCCGGCGCCTCCGCGGCGCACGCGGCCGCGGTCGCCGGACGGCGGGTGCTCCTGCTGGAGAAGGCCGAACTGCCCCGCTACAAGACCTGCGGCGGCGGCATCATCGGCCCCTCGCGCGACGCGCTGCCGCCCGGCTTCGTGCTGCCGTTCCAGGACCGCATCCACGCCGTCACCTTCTCGCTGAACGGCAAGCTGACCCGCACCCGGCGCTCGCGCCACATGCTGTTCGGGCTCATCAACCGGCCGGAGTTCGACGCGGGTCTGGTCGCCGCGGCCGAGAAGGCCGGGGCGCAGATCCGGACGGGGTCCACGGTGATGCGGGTGGAGCAGCACGGCCCGGCCGTGCCGGACCGCCGGACCGTCGCCGTCGTCCTCGCGGACGGCGAGACGGTGCTGGCCCGTGCCGTGGTCGGCGCGGACGGCAGCGCCAGCCGGATCGGCGCCCACGTCGGCGTCAAGATGGCCCAGGTGGACCTGGGACTGGAGGCGGAGATCCCGGTGCCGCCGACGGTCGCCGAGGACTGGAAGGGCCGGGTGCTCATCGACTGGGGCCCGCTGCCGGGCAGTTACGGCTGGGTCTTCCCCAAGGGCGACACGCTCACCGTGGGCGTCATCTCGGCCCGCGGGGACGGCGCCGCGACCAAGCGCTACCTGGAGGACTTCATCGGCCGGCTGGGGCTCGCGGGCTTCGAACCGGCCGTCTCCTCCGGCCATCTGACGCGCTGCCGCACCGACGACTCGCCGCTCTCGCGCGGCCGGGTGCTGGTGGCCGGGGACGCGGCGGGGCTGCTGGAGCCGTGGACCCGCGAGGGCATCTCCTTCGCGCTGCGCTCGGGCCGGCTCGCGGGCGAGTGGGCGGTGCGGATCTCCGAGGCGCAGGACGCCGTGGACACCCGCCGCCAGGCCCTGAACTACGCCTTCGCGGTCAAGGCCGGACTCGGCGTGGAGATGGGCGTCGGGCGGCGCATGCTCAGCCTCTTCGAGAGCAAGCCGGGTCTGCTGCACGCGGCCATCACCGGTTTCCGGCCGGCCTGGCGGGCGTTCGCCAGGATCACCCGGGGGTCCACCTCGCTGGGCGAGATGGTGCGGACGTACCCGTTGGCGAGGCGTGCGCTCAACGCCGTGGACCGCAGGGCCGTGGACCGCGAACCGGAGCAGGAGCAGGCGCAGGAGCAGGTCACTCCGACACCGTGAGGCGGAAGACCGGGTGGTCCGGGGCGGCCGCGAGGAGCTCCTCGTCGGAGGACTTCGCCGTCACGCCCTGGAAGAACCGGTCGACCTCCCAGCCCCACTTCTCCAGGTAGCCGCGCAGGAGCTCGGGCTTCTCGGCGGCGGTGAGCTCCGTGACGGTGAACGTCCGCACCTTGCGGCCCACGCGCAGCTCACCACCGCCGGCGACGCGCATGTTCCGCACCCACTGGGAGTGGCCGCGGGCGGAGACCAGGTACGTGGCGCCGTCGGTGTGGGTGTACGGGTTCACCGGGATGCGCTGCATCTGCCCGGACTTGCGCCCGCGGACCGAGAGTTCGGCGCTTCCGGCGAGGCTGATGCCGAGGCGGGCCAGCTTGCCGAACAGCGCGTTGAAGCGGACGGCGAACGGACCGGCCTGGGCGTAGTACGGGGTGGGGTTGCTGCTGCTCATCACGGCCTCCGCGGCACTTGAGAGAGCGGTGCTCTCGCTTGAGATCAGTGTGCACGGATCGCCGCGCCAAAGCAAGAGCATCGCTCTCGTTTGTGGTCAGTGCTCTGTTCGCGTGGCAGACTGATCCGCATGAGTACCGTCCGAGGGGCCCGGGAACGCGCCCGTATCGAAATCACCGCGGCCATCAAGGACGAGGCACGCAAGCAGCTCGCCGCCGAAGGCGCCGCGAAGCTCTCCCTGCGCGCCGTCGCACGGGAACTGGGCATGGTCTCGTCGGCCCTGTACCGGTACTTCCCCAGCCGCGACGACCTGCTCACCGCCCTGATCATCGACGCCTACGACAGTGTCGGCGCGGCCGCCGAGGCCGCGCTCGCCCGCACCGCCGGAGCCCCGGCCCGCGACCGCTGGACCGCCGTCTGCCGCGCCGTCCGCGACTGGGCGCTGGCCCACCCGCACGAGTACGCCCTGATCTACGGCTCGCCCGTACCCGGCTACAGCGCCCCGCAGGACACCGTCGGCCCCGCCTCCCGGGTCGGCAACACCTTCATCGCGGTGCTCCGCGAGGCCCACGCCACCCGCGGGCTCGCCCTGCCCCCGCTGCCCCCGGCCCTGCGCCCCGAGGCCGAGCGGATGACCGGGGATTTCGCCCCGGACCTCCCGCCCGCCGTGACCGCGGCGCTGGTGGCGGCCTGGGCGCAGCTGGTGGGCCTGGTGTCCTTCGAGCTGTTCGGCCAGTTCAACCGGGTCGTCGAGGACCGGGACGCCTTCTTCGCCCACGCCGCGGACCGGCTCGCCCACGGCGTGGGCCTCCAGAGCGGCTGACCGCTCGCCGTCAGATCTGCGAGGTGTCCCGCCACAGCCGGGCGACCGACAGGTCTCCGGTGACCTCCGGGCCGTCCAGCGGCAGCCGGTTCCACAGCGCGGCGTACAGCCATGCGGCCGAGCCCGTCACCTCGCAGTCCGCCGGCCCCTCGTCGGACTGCACGGTGCGGGCCGGTTCCGCGGACAGGTGAACGGTCCACACCGCACCCGTGTCGGCCGCGCGCACCCGCAGGACGCGCTGCCCGTCCGGGTCGCGCACCTGGCTGCGGGGCCGCGCGTGGAAGCCGGTCAGCAGCTCGTCCACGCCGTCCTCGGCGAACTCCGCCGCCACCGGCGAGAACACGTGCCCGAGCGCCGACTCCGCGTCCATCCGGTGCACCGTCGTCTCGTGCGCCTGGCGCCGGGCCCAGAACGCCAGCGGCGAAGGCGGCGCCGTGGGCAGGAAGGTCCAGCACTGCCGGTCCGCCGGCGCGTGCGCCAGGGTCTCGACCAGCGCGGCGTGCCCCTCGCGGAACCACGCCAGCAGCTCCTGGCCGGTCAGCTCCGGCCCGTCCCCGAACGGCACCCGCTCCAGCAGCCCCTCGTCGACGTACCGGGCCGCCCAGCGGTGCACCGCGCCGGTGTGCCGCAGCAGATCCGCGACCCGCCAGCCCGGACAGGTCGTCACGGCCGCGTCCGTCCCGGCCCGCTCGGCCGCGTCGGCCAGCCCCTCGCCCTCGCGCTCCAGGACCTTGATGTACTCGGTGATCTCCATGGCCGGGAGTCTGCCAGGCGGCGCCGCGCGCGGACCCGGGGACCGGCAATCCGCCCGCCGGGCCTGGGACCATGGGGAGACATGAACGAGGAACTGTTCCCGCGGAGCCGCAGCGCCCCGGCCCCCGGGGCGGTGCACGTGCCCGACTGGCTCCCGCCGCACCGCCAGCGGGAGCTGGTGGCCGCCTGCCGCGAGTGGGCCAGGCCGCCGGCCGGGCTCCGGACGGTGCGGACCCCGGGCGGCGGCACCATGACCGCGCGCCAGGTCTGCCTCGGATGGCACTGGTTCCCGTACGGCTACGCCCGCACGGTCGTCGACGGCGACGGCGCGCCGGTCAAACCGATGCCCGCGTGGCTGGCCGCGCTCGCCCGGGAGGCGGTCCGGGACGCCTACGGCGCCGAGCCGGACTGCGGCCCGTACGACATCGCGCTCGTCAACTTCTACGACGCCGGGGCGCGGATGGGCATGCACCGCGACGGCGACGAGCACGCGGAGGCCCCGGTGGTGTCGCTGAGCCTGGGCGACTCGTGCGTCTTCCGGTTCGGCACCGCAGGCTCCCGCGGGCGCCCCTACACCGACCTGGAGCTGCGCAGCGGCGACCTCTTCGTCTTCGGCGGCCCCGCCCGCTTCGCCTACCACGGCGTGCCGCGGGTCCACCCGGGCAGCGGCCCGCCCGGCCTGGACCTGAACGGGCGGCTGAACATCACCCTCCGCGTCAGCGGGCTCGGGTGATCGCGGCCCGTCGCCGGGAGCGGATGCGGAGCCGTCCCGGGATCATGCGAGGATCGGCTCCATGAACGGCAACGCGGCCCCTCGGCGGGTGGGGGATGTGTCCACGCGGACCAAGCTGGAACGGGGCCGCGGGGCGCTCGGGCCGGCCCTCGAACTCGTCCACACCGGACGGGCTCCGACGCGTGCCGTGCTCACCGCCGAGCTCGGGGTCACCCGGGCTACCGCGGGTGCCGTCGCCGCCGAACTGGAAGCGCTCGGCCTGATCCGCGTCGACTCCCGGCCGGGGGTCGCGGGCGGCTCGCAGGGCCGGCCCTCGCACCGGCTGGCGATCGAGGAGAACGGGCCCGTCGCCCTCGCCGCGCAGGTCCACCCCGACGGCTTCCGGGCCGCGCTGGTCGGCCTCGGCGGCCGGATCGTCGCCACCGCCCCCGGCCAGGTCACCGTGTCCGCCGACCCGGCGCAGGTGCTGGGCGCGGTGGTGGACGCGGGGGCCGCCCTGCTGAAGGAGAGCGGCCGCCGCTGCGTCGGCGCGGGGCTGGCCGTCCCCTCGGCCGTGGCGGAGCCGGAGGGTACGGCCCTCAACCCGCTGCACCTGGCCTGGCCGCCCGGAGCGCCGGTCCGGGCGATCTTCGCCGACTGCGTGCGCAACGCCGGCATCGAGGGCCCGGCGCTGACCGGCAACGACGTCAACCTCGCCGCCCTCGCCGAGCACCGCCACGGCGCCGGGCGCAGCGCGCAGCACCTGCTGTGCGTGGCCACCGGGCACCGCGGGGTCGGCGGCGCGCTCGTCCTCGACGGCCGTCTGCACAGCGGCAGTTCCGGGCTCGCCTTGGAGGTCGGCCACCTGACCGTGAACCCCGAGGGCCGGGCCTGCCACTGCGGCGGCCGCGGCTGCCTGGACGTCGAGGCCGACCCGCTGGCCTTCCTGACGGCCGCCGGCCGCACCCCGGGCCCCGAGGTCTCGCTGCTCCAGCAGGCCCGTGACCTGCTGCGCGGCGAGTACGAGGACCCGTCGGTGCGGCGCGCCGCCGAGGAGCTGATCGACCGCCTGGGCCTGGGCCTGGCCGGTCTGGTCAACATCCTCAACCCGGACCGGATCATCCTCGGCGGCCTGCACCGGGAGCTGCTGGACGCGGACCCGGAGCGGCTGCGCGCGGTGGTCGCGGACCGCAGCCTGTGGGGGCGCAGCGGGGGAGTCCCGATCCTGCCGTGCACCCTGGACCACAACAGCCTGGTCGGCGCGGCCGAGCTGGCCTGGCAGCCGGTGCTCGACGACCCGCTGGGCACCCTCGGCACGGCGGTCTAGACCGTCCGGTCAGCCGACGGGCACCCCCGCCGGCTGCGGGGCCAGCCGGACCGGGGCCGGGTGGATGCGGACCCGGGTGGTGAGCAGCGGGGGCGGGGCGGAAGGCGCCGCCGCCAGCGTGAACCACACGACTTTGCCGGTCGTGCCGCAGGACTCGTGCGGCCGCGCTCCCCAGCTCTCGCTGACCGCCGCCACCAGGGCGAGTCCGCGCCCGCAGGTCTCCAGCGGGTCGGCCGTCCTGACGACGGGGAGGCGGGGGTCGTGGTCGTGGACCGAGACGGTGAGCCGACCGCGTCGCAGCTCCATCTCCACGGTGCACAGCTTGTCGGGCTGCGCGTGCCGGTGGACATTGCTCAGAAGTTCGGTCACGCCGAGCGCGGCCTGCTCTATGAGAGGGTCCAGCTGCCAGTACCGCAGCTGCGCAGAAACGATTCTGCGGATCTGGCCGATGCGTGCCGGGAGAGCGTCCAGCTCCACCGTGCACTGCCTGCTTCGATGACTGATCACGGCTGCGACTCCCCGAATGAGGTCCGGAAGAAGACGACGATCCGATCCAGCACGTGCTGACGTTGCGTTCATCAAGGGTGCACCATGAGTGACCTCCCTACAGCGTCACCCGTGACATGGCACACCGCAACTTGCGCCGACGGCCCGCGTCCGGGCCCGGACCCGTCCGGCCGGGCTACACCCGGTCCGCGCGGGCGCGGCGTACCGCCTCCAGGAAACGGCCGGCCGGGATCCGCAACCGGTAGCGCGTGCCGTTGAGCCGGGCGACCGTGGCACCGCGGCCTGCCAGCCAGGACCTGGCCGCGCTCACGGAACCGAGCGGGGCGCTGTCGATCTCGCGGTCCCTGCTGGTCAGCAGGTGCAGCCGGCCGTTGCGGATGAGGACCTTGCCGGCCCTCGTCAGCGCCCGCGGCCACCGGTCGATGCGTACGCCCGTGGCGGTGAACTCGGCTTCGTCCATGCTCGATCGCCCCCTTCGGTCCGGCCCAGTCTGCCCCGGCCGGGCCGCCCGCACCAGGGGTGCGCACGCTCGCACGCTTGTTCTCAAAGCGATTCCGCGAGACCCCCAAAGTCAGCGTTTGCGCAGGTGAGGGAGGTACATTGCGAAGGAGGGGGGCTCGAATACAGCAAGGAGCAGGGCACATGAGTACGACCGGACAGCCGGGAACCGCCGGCCCGCTGGCGACGCTCGACGTCGACCGGACCGACGCCGGATACCGCGCCTGGCTCAAGGAAGCCGTGCGGAAGGTCCAGGCGGACGCGAACCGCTCGGCCGACACGCACCTGCTGCGCTTCCCGCTGCCCGAGGAGTGGGGCATCGACCTCTACCTGAAGGACGAGTCCACCCACCCGACGGGCTCCCTCAAGCACCGGCTGGCCCGCTCCCTGTTCCTCTACGCGCTGTGCAACGGCTGGATCCGGCCCGGCCGCCCGGTTATCGAGGCCTCCAGCGGCTCCACCGCCGTCTCCGAGGCGTACTTCGCCAAGCTGATCGGCGTGCCGTTCATCGCCGTCATGCCGCGCACCACCAGCGCGGAGAAGTGCCGGCTCATCGAATTCCACGGCGGCCAGTGCCACTTCGTGGACGACCCGATGAAGATGTACGACGAGTCCGCCTCGCTCGCCGCGGAGACCGGCGGGCACTACATGGACCAGTTCACCTACGCCGAGCGGGCCACCGACTGGCGCGGCAACAACAACATCGCCGAGTCCATGTACCAGCAGCTCCGGCTGGAGCGGTACCCCGAGCCGGCGTGGATCGTCGCGACCGCGGGCACCGGCGGCACCTCCGCCACCATCGCGCGCTACGTGCACTACATGCAGCACGACACCCGGATCTGCGTCCCCGACCCGGAGAACTCCTGCTTCTTCGAGGGCTGGACGCACCACGACCCGCTCGCGAGCAGCGACTGCGGCTCCCGCATCGAGGGCATCGGGCGGCCGCGCATGGAGCCGAGCTTCGTGCCCGGCGCCATCGACCGCATGATGAAGGTCCCCGACGCCGCCAGCGTGGCCGCGTGCCGGGCACTGGAACAGACCATCGGCCGCAAGGCGGGCGGCTCCACCGGCACCGGCCTGTGGAGCGCCCTGAAGATCGTCTCCGAGATGGTCGCCGAGGGCCGCCGCGGCAGCGTGGTCACCCTCTTCTGCGACCCCGGCGACCGGTACCTCGACAAGTACTACTCCGACGAGTGGGTCGCCGGGCAGGGACTGCAGCTCGAGCCGTACGCCGAGACCATCCGGACCCTGCTCGCCACCGGCGAATGGCACGAGCCCGGCGCCTGAGCGCCGGCGGGGGCGAGCAGTCCCCGCCCGAACGGCACGGCATAGACTCGGTGTTCATGAGCACCCTGCAGACGATCCACGACGTGCCCGTCCTGATGTGCGCGGAGGACGGCGAGACCATCGCCGGCGAGCGCGAGGCGCTCGATCTCGTCGGCAACGCCATGTACCAGGGCGCCCGGTGGGTCGTCATCCCCGCCGGGCGCTTCGAGGACGCGTTCTTCCAGTTGCACACCCGCGTCGCCGGGGACATCGTCCAGAAGTTCGTGAACTACCGCGTCGGCCTCGTCGTCCTCGGCGACATCTCCCGCCACACGGAGGACAGTTCGGCGCTGCGGGACTTCGTCCGCGAGTGCAACCGAGGCCGCCAGACCTGGTTCCTCGCCGACGCCGAAGAGCTGGAGCAGCGCCTCACGGCCTGACCGGGCCTGATCCGGCCTGGTCCACGGACGCTCCCTAGCGTGCCCCGGTGCCGGCCAGCCGGCGGTCCAGGGTGCGGACCGCGTCGCGGAAGGCGTGGGACAGGCCGGGGCGGGCCGAGCGCAGCACCAGGCGGAGCGGGGCGGTGCCCGCGGCGGCGAAGGTCCAGCGGACCTGCGTGCCCCGGCCCGTGGCCGACGGGGCCAGCCGCCAGTCCTCCAGCAGCGCCCGGAGCCCCGGCGCGTTGGTCTCGTCCACCCGGTACGCGTACCGCCGCCCGGGATCCGCGGCCATCACGGTCTCCTGGAAGCGGATCCCGCCCATCAGCCCGATCTCGCGGCCGGCGCCGCCGTGCGTCGGCCGCGCCAGCGTCACCGCGCGGAACCAGTCCGGCCAGCCCGTCACCTCCTCGGCCAGCGCCCGGTACACCGCCTCCGGCGGCGCCTTCGTCCCGGCCGCGAAGACCAGTCGCAGCGGAGCGGACTCGGCGAAGTCGAGCCCCACGGGCCGGAGTCGGCGTGGCATGGCGGGTACCCCCTGTGTGTGTCGGCGGAAGCAGCGTACGCGTGCACCCTGGCTGTCGCCCCGTCAGATGTCCGTCCCGGCGCGGGTGCTGGGCGTACGGCCGTCCGCGCGGGATGCTGGCAGAGTGCCCCGGCCGACCCCGCCGGACGTGCCGCCCGCCCCGGACCACGGGAGGAGCCGCCGTGCCCCACGCACCGCTCGCCCTCGAACTGCTCGTGCACGGCGTGGCCGGCGCCCCGCCCGGGGAACTGCTCGGCGATCCGCGCACCGTGCGCGTCACGGGCGACTCCACCGCGGCGGTGTTCCGCCGCACCGAGGACGCCGACGCCGAAGACCACCCCGAGCGGTACGCGGGCCGCCCGGTCCCGGAGGCCTACTGCTGGTCCCGGCTGACCTCGGGCAACGGCGCCCGCGCGCTGTGGCTGCTGCTCCTGCCGTTCATGGTGGCGAACCTCGCCCACTGGAACCGGCCCGCCGCCACCGGCGCCGCGCGCACCGTCCGCACGTACGGCGTCCTGGTCCGCCTCCTCGCGCTCAGCCTGACCGTGCTGCTCGTGGCCGCCGCCTGCGAGGTCGCCCTCGACCTGATCGCCTGGCAGTGCGCGGGCTCCGCCCACTGCGCCGCCGCCCGCTCGTGGCCGTCCGCCACGACCCTCGGAGCGGGCGGCGGCGACTGGTGGGCCCAGCCCGGCCGCCGGCTCGCGCTCGCCGCCCTGCTGCCCGCAGCCCTGACAGGCCTGCTCTGGTACCTGTCCAGCCGCACCTGGAGCGCGTACGAATCCCAGCCCCCGCCGCCCGCCGCCGTCACCGCCGACGCCGGTGCCGACTCCGGCACGGACCCGCTCGGCTGCCCCGGATTCTGGTACGGGCGCAGGCTGGTCGCCCGGCTGCGCGCCGCCCACACCGCCGCCGGACTGCTGACGGTGGCCGCCGCGGTGGCCACGGCCGCGGCGCGGTACGACCGGCGCCCGGGCGGCGCCGGCCTGCTCGCGGCGGCCGGCGGGACCGTCCAGGCACTCATCGCCTGCGCGGCCGCCGCCGTGATCTGGGTCGTCTGCCGCCGCGGCCGCGCAGAGTCCCGCCCCGACGACACCGCGGACCGGGCCGTGGCCGTCCTGCTGCCCGGTTCCGCCGTCGCCCTGCTCCTCCTGAGCCTCGGCTACGCGGCCTGGTCCCGCCCCGGCTGGACGGCCGCCGGACGCCTCCCCGGAGACCTCGCCTTCGGCGTCCTCGCCCTCCTCCAGGGCCTGCTGGTCCTCGCGCTCGCCGGCGCCGCCACCCGCCTGTACCGGCGGGCCCCCGACCCCGGCGCCGCGCTGCGCGGCCTCGGCGGCCCGGCCGTCGCGATGCTCGCCTGCGCGCTCGGCGGCGTGATGTCCGGCGGGGTGGCCCAGCGCGTCGCCGACTGGCTCGACGGGGGAGCGACCCCCGGAATGGCGGGTACCCCGCTGCCCGGGCCGCCGGTGCTGCTGTCCTGGCAGGCGTCCGTGCTGCCGCCGCTGCTGGTCGTCCTGCTGCTGCTCGCCGCCTGGTTCGGGCTCCGCGGCGCCCGCCACCGCCGCCGCCTCGCCGCGGGCGTCGCCGCCGAGTACCCGGGCCAGGGCGAGGACCCGGCGCGCAGCCGCGCGGTGGCCGGGGCGCGGGCCGCGGCCGCGCTCACCGACTCGACCCCCTGGCTGGTCGCCGCCGTCTCGGGGCTCACCCTGCTGCTCGGCGCGGCCGCCGTGGCGGGGGCCTGGGCCACCGGACGGGTGCCCGCGGCCGCCGCCCGCGGCACGCACCCGCTGCTGGAACGGGCCGCCGAAGGGGCGCAGGGCCTCGGCTCCTGGCTCACGGGCTTCGGCTTCCTGCTCTTCGTGACCTGGGGCCGGCGCGCCTACCGGGACGCCTCGGCGCGCCGCACGATCGGGATCCTGTGGGACGTGGGCACCTTCTGGCCGCGCGCCGCGCATCCCTTCGCCCCGCCCTGCTACGCCGAGCGGGCCGTCCCCGACCTGACCTGGCGGATCGACGCCTGGACCGGGCGCACCGGCGGCCGCCTGGTGCTCTCCGGCCATTCGCAGGGCAGTGTCCTGGCGGCCGCGGCCGTCCGCCAGCTGCCTCCCGACGTCCGCGCCCGGGTTGCCCTGCTGACCTACGGCTCCCCGCTGTGCCGGCTGTACGGGCGGTGGTTCCCCGCCTACTTCGGGCCGGGGCCGCTCGCCGCCCTGCACCGGGACGTGGACTGCTGGCGCAACCTCTGGCGGTCCACCGACCCCATCGGCGGACCGGTGCTCGGGGCTGCGGAGGACGTGGACCGCGGCCCGCTCGCCGATCCGCTCGCGTACGGGCGTACGGCCGAACACCCGTTGCCCGCGCCGATCCTGGGGCACAGCGACTACCAGGCCGACCCGGTGTTCGCGGCCGAACGCGACGCCCTCCTCGCCCGCCTGGAACGCCGCGGCAAGGGCCCGGCCGGTACGGGCGGCACCGCCGACGGGACGGCCGACGGGACGGCCGGGATCACCGCCGTCCTGCCGGCCCCGCGGCTCAGCCGGCCTGCACCGCCCGGGGCAGCTGCGGCAGATCCTCCGGAAACAGCAGGGTGAGCTGGTCGGTGTCCGGTTCCGCGAGCTGCGCGACCCGGCCCGCGTGCCGCTCCACCATCGACTCGAACGTCTGCCGTGCCGTGCGGCCGTTGCCGAACGCCGGGCCCTTGGGCAGTTCCGTGAAGTACTCCAGCAGCGCGTCCGGGGTGCCGCCGCCGAGCCGGTACTCGTGCTCGTCGGCCTGCTGCTCGACGATCCGCAGCAGTTCCTGCGGCCCGTAGTCCCCGAAGGTGATGGTCCGGGAGAACCGGGAGGCCACACCGGGGTTGACGGTCAGGAACCGCTCCATCTCCGCCGTGTACCCGGCGACGATGACCACGACCGCGTCCCGGTGGTCCTCCATCAGCTTCACCAGGGTGTCGATGGCCTCCCGGCCGAAGTCCCGGCCCGAGTCCTCGGGGGCCAGCGCGTACGCCTCGTCGATGAACAGCACCCCGCCGCGGGCGCGTTCGAAGGCCTCCTGCGTGCGGATCGCGGTGGACCCGATGTGCTCGCCGACCAGGTCCACCCGGGACACCTCGACCAGGTGCCCGCGCTCCAGCACCCCGAGGGAGGCGAGGATTTCCCCGTACAGGCGCGCCACCGTGGTCTTGCCGGTGCCGGGGGAGCCGGTGAAGACCAGGTGGCGGCGCACCGACGCGGCCTTGAGGCCCGCCTGCTGCCGCCGCCGGCCCACCTCGATCATGTCGGTGAGCGCCCGGACTTCGCGCTTGACACTGTCCAGGCCCACCAGCGCGTCCAGGGCGCCGAGCACCTCCGACGACCCGCGCGACGCGGGCCGTCCCTCAGGCGGGGCCGCCGGTGCGGGCCGTTGCGGTACGAGGACGGCAGGGGCCGGGGCGGCCGCCGCGTACGCCGGAGTCTGCACCGCGGTGGTACGCACACCCGTCTCGGCGCGGCGCACACTGCTCTCGTCGCCGGTGCAGTCGTGCGCGACCGGGCCCTCCTCGGCGAATTCGTAACCCCCGCGCGCACAGCGCTCGGTACGGCAGCCGGTCAGGGTGGCGCGGCAGCCGTCCAGCACGTGGAAGCCGAAGCCGTCGCTGCCGGTCACCCGGCAGTTCACGAAGCTGCCGCGGCCCTCGGCGGAGACGTAGAAGCCCGCCTCCGCGGACGAGGTGACGGTGCAGCGCTCGACCCGGGGGTCGGCGCCCTTGGTCACGATCACACCCGTCTGCACGCCGTCGATGGTGCAGCCCGCGAGCGTTCCGCCGCTGCCGTGGTCCCGGAACCACGCGCCGGTGCCCGCCTCCCGGATGCGGCAGTCGTCCAGCTCGGCGACGGCGCCGTCGCTGACCGACACGGCGGTGTTGCGCACCTGCGTCAGATCGCTGTCCACGACCTCCGCGCGCGAGCCGCGGTCGAGGACGAACACGGCGTCCGGCACGTCGTGCACCCGGCAGGACGTGAGCGAGACGGTGGCCCCGTCGCTGACCCACACCGCGGGATAGTCGCCCGTACTGTCGTGGATCTCGCAGGACTCGGCGGTGACCCGGGTCCCCGGGTCCCAGACCGAGAGGCCGTTGCGCCCGAAGCGGCGCACGGTGGTGCGGCTGAGCGTCAGCACCGAACGGGCCCGCAGGTCCACGGCGTTCTCCGGGACGTCGTGGATGTCGCAGCCGGCCAGGTCGAGCACCGCGTCCGTGTCCAGGGTGACGCCGTCCGCGGACGTCCGGTGCACCACGCAGTCGGTGAGCCGGGCCGCCGCGCGCGCCGAGACCTGCACGCCCGCGCCCTTGATCTCGTACACCTCGCAGCCCACGGCCTCCAGGCCCGAGCCCTCGCCCGTCACTGCGAGGCCGGCTCCCGTGGCGTGGTGCACCCGGCAGCGCTCCAGCCGAGGGTGCGCGCCGCCGCGCACGGAGATCCCGGACTGCCCGGCGGCGACCACTTCGCACTCCTCGAACAGCCCGCCCGCCCCGTCGAGTACGGCGATGCCGACCCCGGCAGGATTGTCCACGGTGACGCGGCGCACCACCGGGCGTGCGGCGCCGCGGACCTCGATGCCGGCGGCCGACCGCGTGATCACGCGCAGATCGGACAGCTCGGGGGCGCCCTCCTCGATCAGCAGCGCCGGCGCGGACGTGTCCTGCCCCTCCAGGTGGAGGTCCTGGACGACGGCGGAGGCGCGGACCGTGAGGGCCACGCCGTCGAGGGGCGCGATCCGCACGGAGCCCACCGAGCCCTCGGGGCCGCGGAGGGTGACGGCGTGACGCAGGACCAGGTTTTCCCGGTAGGTGCCGGGGGCGATGGAGAGGACGTCGCCGTCACCGGCGGCCGCCAGGGCGGCGGTCAGCGTGGCGTATTCGCCCGTTCGGCGCCGCCATCGCGACGCGCTGCCATGCGTGACCTGGACCGTGCCCTGTGCCATGACGCTGCCGTGCCCCCACCTTTGCCGACCGGACTGGTCGGTCCACCGTAGCGCGCGCGGAGCCGGGCGGTTGACAGCTCAGCTGCCCGCGTCCGCCCGCCCCCAGTCGGGCCCGACCGCGGCCCAGGCCCGGTCCAGCCGGGCGTACCGCCGATGCATGAGTCTGCGTACGACCAGCCGCCGGACGGTGTCCACCAGCACGGCCACCACCGCCGCGGCCGCGAGGCCCGCCAGCCCGGAGTGCGTGACGGCGGTGGCGGCGTCCAGCGGGCGCCCGACGAGCCGGCCCTGGCGGTCGGTCCAGATCCGGAACGTGTCCCCGGCCGCGGGGCGTTCGTCCGCCGCGGCCACCGTCCCCGTGTGGCTGCTGCCGTCCGGCGCGGTCCACTCCGCGACGATCCGCGGATTCGGCGCGGACTGCTGCTGCGCCGCGGGCTCGGCCCCGGAGGCCGGCGCCCCCGCGGGCCGCACCACCACGGCCGGGACGGAGTGCCGCTGGGCCTGTTGCTCGCGCACGGCCCGCTGCAAGGTGTCGTCCACCCGGGTGCCGGCCAGCAGACCCACCGCGGGCGCCACCACTAATACGCAGACCACGGCGGCGAACGCCAGCCAGGCCTCGATGAAATCGGTCCTCCGGCGCAGCGGATTGCGCCGCCAACGCCAGACACCCGTCGCCGTATGCACGGTCCGGCACCCCCTTTGCCTCCGTCCCAGCCTCCCCCATGCCCGGCCCGTACGCACCCTGACCCGCGGAGACGTGCGTCACCGGCACAACGTCCACAACGTCCCCCCACGGTCGGCCGGTTCCCGGCGGTCACTCCAGCACGCGCACCTCGTCGCCGACCCGCACGGTCCCCACGGTCACGGGGACCAGGTGCTGCCCGAACACCAGCCGCTTGCCGAACCTCCGGTACCGCGCCAGCGTGCGCAGGGGCTCCCTGCCGCGCTCCGCCGTGGCCTGGTCCGTGGTGGTCACGATGCAGCGGCCGCACTCCCGGGCGACCCGGAACTCCGCCTCGCCCACGGCGATCCGGCGCCAGCCGTCCTCGGCCCAGGGCTCGGCCCCGGCCACGACGACGTTCGGCCGGAAGCGGTTCATCGGCAGCGGTCCCTCCCCGGCGTGATCGCCCTGGGCGATCAGCGAGTTGAGGGCGTCGAGCGACGCCAGCGTCGCCACCATCACCGGATAGCCGTCGGCCAGGCTGACGGTCTCGCCCGGCAGCGCGTAGTCGGGGTCGACCGGGCGCCGGTGCTCGGGCGCGTCGAGGTGGATCAGCCGGACCTCCGTCCCCAGGAAGGAGCCGAACCACTCGTGTGCGGACTCGTCCGCGAGCACCGCCTCGACCTTCTTGCCGAATACCGTCACCGGTACGAGGGCGTCCGGCGCCGGCACCGCCACGGTCAGCGGCGGGTGCCCGGGCGCGGACAGGGCCACTCCGCCGCCCCCCAGCGGCCGAGCGGAGGCCAGCGCCAGCCTGGGCTGTTCGCGCTGGGTGAGGACCGCGCCGTCGGGCGCGACGAGCGCCCACCGGCGGTCCCCGGACAGACCCCAGGGCTCCACGGCCACCTGTTCGGGGGCGGTGCCCCCGAGCGATTTGACGGGGTGGACGTGAAGCGCCTGGACATGCATGTTCGCCATGAGAGGCATGGTGCCAGGCGTCTGCGCCCGTCAGGCAACCCTCATCGTGCTGTGACCTGCGACCCGCGGAAGGTCAGTAGCCGCGCCCCTGGTACTGGCGGCCGTACGGGTCCTCGTACGGGGCCTGGGTCGCGGGAGCCTGCATCGGCCGCGGGGCCGCCGGGCGCATGGCCTCGTACCCGGTGGTCGCCACCGGCCGGGGCTGCTGCGGTGCGTAACCGCGGGCCGCGACCGCCTGCTGCGGGATGTAGGGCGCCGGCGCGTGCTGCAGCGGAGGCTGCTGGGCCATCTGCTGCTGGTACGGATAGCCGTACGCCGGGGTGTGGTTGTTCTGGTAGGCCGGCGAGGGTGCGGCCGGGAGCGCCGGCAGGGCGGCCGGGAGAGCGGGCAGGTAGCTGCTGCTCACCGCGGGTTCGTAGGCGGCGGGAACGCGGATCGGGGCGATCTGCGGGGTACCACGCTCGGCGACGAGGGAGTCGTAGATGGGGGTGTCCGGGAAGGACGGCGCGGAGTAGTAACCGCCGCCGTAAGAGGCGCGGGGGGAGGTCATGTGACATAAGTTAAGCCCACTGCTCCACCGGGTCTATAGCGAGGGGCCCCAAACCCTGCCCTGACCTGCATATTCCCAGGTCAGCGCCACAGCTATCACTTGACGCACACGTGCACGTTTCGTCCCCTCCGCCCCCATCTGCGCCTACTCGTACTTCCGTTCGGGGCACGTCCCTGACGCTTTGTCAAATCATCGTCGCCGTGGGTCACGCACCGTCCGGGCGTGCGTAGGTGCGGCCCTTCCAGGCCGCGCCGCGGCCGCGGTGGTGCTGGGCGGCCGAGTCCAGGGTCATCAGCAGGTAGAGGAACGCCGTGTAGGGGAGCGTCACGGCGAGCCAGGCGGGCTGCCCGTAGTAGCGGAGCATCGGCAGATAGGTGCCCGTCATCACCAGCCAGGCGAGCCCGCCCGCCCATGCCGCCGCGGAGTTCCCCGTCAGGAGGCCGGCCGCAAGGGTCAGCGGGGGAGCGAGGTAGACCAGCGCCAGCCCCGCGACCGTACCGGCCAGCAGCAGCGGACTGTGCCGGAGTTGGGAGTACGCGCTGCGCGACACCATCCGCCACAGCTCCGCGAGCCCCGGGTACGGCCGGACGCTGTCCACCCTGTCCGCGAGCCCCAGCCAGATCCGGCCGCCGGACCGCTGCACCGCGCGCGCCAGCGAGACGTCGTCGATGACGGCCTGGCGGATCGAGTCCGGCACGCCGGCGCGCACCGCCGCGGCCGTGCTCAGCAGGACGCAGCCGCCCGCGGCGGCGGCGGTGCGGCCGCCCACCCGGTTGATCCGGCGGAACGGGTACAGCTGGGCGAAGAAGTAGACGAACGCCGGGACGATGAGCCGCTCCCAGCCCGTGGCCACCCGCAGCCGGGCCATCTGGGAGACGAGGTCGAGGCCGGCCGAGCCGGCTGCCGCCACCAATTCGCGCAGACTGTCCGGTTCATGTGCGATGTCCGCGTCGGTGAGCAGCAGGTAATCGGGCTCCGCCGGCCCGCCGCGGGCGAGGGCGATCCCGTGGCGCAGCGCCCACAGCTTGCCGGTCCAGCCCGGCTCGGGCTCACCGGGCGAGGTCACCGTCAGCGGCAGTCCGCCGTGGCGCCGGGCCAGTTCGCGCGCCACGTCGCCGGTGCCGTCGGCGCTGCCGTCGTCGACCAGGTACACGGCGGCCTCGCCCGGATAGTCCTGGTTCAGCAGCGAGGGAAGGCTCGCGGGCAGGACCGCGGCCTCGTCCCGCGCCGGGACCACGACGGCCACCGAGGGCCAGCGGGCGGGCGGTGTCCGGGGCGGCAGGCGCACGTCCGTACGCCAGAACAGTCCCTGTCCGAGCAGCAGCCACGCCCAGGCGGCCAGGGAGAGGGCGGCGGTCGCGGTGAGGAAACTCATCCGCCGCAGTCTGCCGGAGCGGGGCGGCCGGGCGCGTCAGCCGCGCGGGCCGGTCGGGGGTCCGGCGGGGCCCGTCCATTAAAGTGACCGGGTGAAGATCGCGCTCATGGACTCGGGAATCGGCCTGCTGGCGGCCGCCGCTTCGGTGCGCCGGCTGCGGCCGGACGCCGACCTGGTGCTCTCGTCCGACCCGGACGGGATGCCCTGGGGGCCCCGGACGACCGAGGACCTCGCCGGGCGGGCGCTCGTCGTGGCCCGGGCCGCCGCCCTGTGCGAGCCCGACGTGCTGATCGTGGCCTGCAACACCGCTTCCGTCCACGCCCTGCCCGCGCTGCGCGCCGAGCTGGAGCCGGGGATCCCGGTCATCGGCACCGTGCCGGCGATCAAGCCCGCGGCAGCAGCCGGCGGCCGGGTCGCGATCTGGGCCACCCCGGCCACCACCGGGAGCCCGTACCAGCGCGGTCTGATCCGGGAGTTCGCCACCGGCGCCGAGGTCACCGAGGTGCCCTGCCCCGGCCTCGCGGACGCCGTCCAGTGGGCCGACGAGGAGGGCGTGGTGCGCGCCGTCGAGGCCGCCGCCGCGCTCACCCCGCCGGACGTGACCGACCTCGTGCTCGGCTGCACCCACTACGAACTGGTCGAGGAGCCGATCCGGGCCGCGCTGCGCGCCCGTACCGGCGGTGCCCTGCCGGTCTTCCACGGCTCCGCGGACGCGGTCGCCGCGCAGGCGCTGCGCCGGGCCGGCATCGCCGCGAGGCCCGCCGCACCGGCCACCGGCGGGCTGACCGTCCTGCTCAGCGGACGTGACGGCGAGCTGCCCGCGGAGGCCCTGACCTACGCCGCGGGACGGCTGCTGGGCGCGTCCGCCCCGGCCCGCGGCTGACCCGGGGCCCGGCCGCTCCCCTTCCACCGCCCCCTCTGGCGAGACGGAACGTCTTGTGTTCTGCGCGGGTCTGTGTTTGAGTAAATGACGAGACGAGACGGTCCGTCTCGCTACCTGCCCCTATCGGATGGAGACCGGCTTGACCACTGCACCAGCCGACACCCAGATCGTCCTGGCCGACGTCACCCGCCGGTACGGGGACCACGTCGTCCTCGACCGCGTCTCGTGCACCGTCCGGCCCGGCGAGCGGGTCGGCGTGGTCGGAGACAACGGATCCGGCAAATCGACCCTGCTCCGCCTGCTGGCGGGCGTCGAACAACCCACCCACGGAACCGTCACCGTCCGCACCCCCGGCGGTCTGGGGTACCTCGCCCAGACCCCCGGCCTCCCGGACGAGGCCCGGGTCGGCGACGCCGTCGACCGCGCGCTGGCCGGACTGCGCGCCCTGGAAGGCGGCATCCGCCGGGCGGAGGAACTCCTCCACCGGGCCGGACCCGACGAGCTCGCCGCGTACGCCGCACTCGTCGCGGAGTACGAGGCGCGCGGCGGCCACGGCGCCGAGCGCAGGGTCGCCACCCTCCTCCACCGCCTGGGCGAACGCGTCCCGCCCGACCGCGAACGGCCGCTGGGCACCCTCTCCGGAGGACAGCGCTCCAGGCTGGCGCTCGCCGCCACGCTGGCCGCCGACCCGGCACTGCTGCTGCTCGACGAGCCCACCAACGACCTCGACGACGAGGCCGTCGACTGGCTGGAGGCCCGCCTGCTCGCCCACCGCGGCACGGTCGTCGCCGTCACCCACGACCGGTCCTTCCTGGACCGCGTCACCACCACGATCCTGGAGGTCGACCACGACCTGCGCACCGTACGGCGGTACGGCAACGGCTACGCCGGCCACCTGACCGCCAAGGCCGCCGACCGCGCCCGGCGCGCACGGGAGTACGAAGAGTGGAAGGCCGAGACCGCACGGGCAGCGCGCCTCGCCGACGCCGGCATCGTCCGGCTCTCCGAGATCCCGCGCAAGGCGCCCGCCGCGTTCAGCGGCGCCGGGGCGTTCCGGGCCCGCTCGCGTGCGCACGGCGCGATGGGCCGGATACGCAACGCGCGCGAACGGCACCGGCGCCTGACGGCGGACCCGGTGGCCCCGCCCGCGGAGCCACTGCGGTTCACCGGCCGCTTCACCACCGGCGCCGCGAGCGCCGGCGCCGTGACCCTGACCGGCGTCCGGGTGCCGGGGCGGCTGGAGCTGGACGCACTGCACCTGCCCGCCGGCGGACGGCTGCTCGTCACCGGTCCCAACGGCGCGGGCAAGTCCACGCTGCTCCAGGTCCTCGCGGGGGAACTGCTCCCCGAGCGCGGCACCGTCACCCGGCCGGTCCGGGTCGGCCACCTGCGCCAGGAGGACCTCGGCGCGCGGGAGCCGCGCCCGGTGGGCCGGGCGTACGGGACCGGGTTCGCGCAGCGGGTGCTCGACCTCGGGCTCCTCACCGCGCCCGACCTCGCCAAGCCGGTCCGCGCCCTGTCCGTCGGGCAGCGCCGCAGGCTCCAGCTGGCCCGGCTGGTGAGCGAGCCGGCCGACCTGCTGCTGCTCGACGAACCGACCAACCACCTCGCGCCCGCGCTGGCGGAGGAGCTGGAGGCCGCGCTCGCACAGTTCACCGGCACACTCGTCGTGGTCACCCACGACCGCCGGCTGCGCGCCGGGTTCCGCGGCCCGCGGCTGGACCTCCGCCCGGCGCCGGACGCAGTCCCGGCCCGCTGAGCCGGGCGGAGGTGTGCCGTGCCCGTCGGCCGCCGCCCCGCCGGCCGCGCGCGGCTGCCCCCCCCCGCGGCGCCCGGCGCGGAGCGCACGGGGCGGCCGCCCGGCGGGGTCCACCGGGCGGCCCATGTGCGGTGCCGCGGCTGCGGAACGTGAGTACGCTGCCCCTCATGAGGGACCACCCCGCCGGCACCTCCGCCACGCTCTGGTCCGGGCGTGCCACCAACCGCGCACAGTGGCTGCTCGCCGCCGCCGGAGCCGCCTGCATGGCGCTCGGCATCGAGCTCGCCGTCGAATCCGCCTGGACCTCGGGCCCCGTCGCCCTGGTCATGTCCGTCGTCGGTTGCCTCGCCGCCGGACTGCTGATGCTCTACGGCACCCTCGCCTTCGTCCACGTAGCCGTCACCGTCGACGCCGATTCCCTGGAGGTCCGCTGCGGGCACATGGGCGTGCCCCGGCGCCGGATCGCGCTGCGCGACGTGGCCTCGGCGGACTTCGAACCGAGCGTCACCCCCCGCCAGTGGGGCGGCTGGGGCTACCGGTGGCGCCCCGAGAAGGGCACGGCCGTCGTCGTACGCCGCGGCGAGGGGCTCGTGCTGCGCCTGGGCGACGGGAAGCTGTTCACCGTGACGGTCGACGACGCCGAGACCGCGGTCCGCGTCATCCGGGGCCGGCTGATCGCCCTGTCCGCAGCCCGCCCGGCCTGAGCGGTCCCGGTCACCCGTGTGCGCACCGGGCGCCGACGGACCCCACAGCGGCGCGTCGTAGACTCCGCAAATGAGCAGCGCCACCCGGACCACCGAGGACCCGCCGACCGCCGCCGTGCCGCGTGACCGGCGCCGCAGGCTCACGGCCCTGGTCCACCCCGCCCTCGCCGTCCTCGCCGGTGTCCTGCTCTACCTGAGCTTCCCGCCCCGCCCCCTGTGGTGGCTCGCGGTGCCCGCCCTCGCCCTGCTCGCCCACTGCCTGCACGGCCGCCGCCCGCGCGCCGCGTTCGGGCTGGGCCTGCTCACCGGGCTCGGCTTCCTGCTGCCGCTGCTCGTGTGGACCGGCGAGGAGGTCGGCCCCGTCCCGTGGCTCGCCCTCACCGTGATCGAGGCACTGTTCGTCGCGGCGGGCTGCGCCGGCATCGCGCTCGTCTCCCGGCTGCCGCTGTGGCCGGTGTGGGCGGCAGCGGTGTGGGTCGCCGCCGAGGGGCTGCGGGCCCGGGTGCCCTTCGGCGGGTTCTCCTGGGGCAAGATCGCCTTCGGCCAGGCCGACGGCGTCTTCATCCCGCTCGCCGCCCTCGGCGGCACCCCGCTGGTCGGCTTCGCCGTCGCCCTCTGCGGCTTCGGGCTGTACTCCGTCCTCCGGCAGGTCCGCGAGGGGCAGCGCAGGCCGCTCGTCGCCACCCTCGCCGTGGTGCTTCCCGTCGTCGCCGCCCTGGGAGCCCGGCCCCTCGTCGACGACAGCGCCGAGGACGGCACCGCCACCGCCGCCGTCATCCAGGGCAACGTGCCCCGCGCCGGCCTCGACTTCAACGCCCAGCGCCGCGCCGTCCTCGACAACCACGCCCGCCGGACCGAGCAGCTCGCGGCCGACGTGAAGGCCGGCAAGGTGCCCCGGCCCGACTTCGTGGTCTGGCCGGAGAACTCCTCCGACCTCGACCCGTACACCAACCCCGACGCGTACGACGTCATCGACCGGGCGGTGAAGGCCATCGGCGTCCCCGTCTCCATCGGCGCCGTCCTGGCCCCCGAGACCGGGCCGCTGCGCAACACCCAGATCCTGTGGGACCCGGTCGCGGGGCCCACGGCGACCTACGACAAGCGGCAGATCCAGCCCTTCGGCGAGTACATCCCGATGCGGTCCGTCGCCCGGATCTTCAGCTCCGACGTGGACCGGGTGCGCCGCGACTTCGGCCCCGGCGACAAGCCGGGCGTGTTCGACATGGCCGGCACCGGCGTGGGCCTGGTCACCTGCTACGAGGCCGCGTTCGACGGCCGTGTCCGCGACACCGTCAAGGCCGGGGCCCAGGTCATCTCCGTGCCCAGCAACAACGCCACCTTCGGCCGCACGCAGATGACCTACCAGCAGCTCGCCATGGACCGGGTCCGCGCCGTCGAGCACGGCCGCGCGGTCCTCGTCCCCGTCACCAGCGGGGTCAGCGCCGTGATCGAGCCGGACGGCCGGGTCGTCCAGCAGACGAAGATGTTCACGCCCGCGGCCCTCGTCGGCGAGATCCCGCTGCGTTCCTCGCTGACCCCCGCGACCCGCCTCGGCGGGCTCCCCGAATACCTGCTCTTCGCCCTGGCCGCGGGGCCGCTCGGCCTGGTGTTCTACAGGACTGCGCGCAGCCGCCGGGGCGCGGGCCGGAGCTCCTGACGCCGTAGGGTCGGAACATGGCCACACCCGATTTCATCCGCCGCATCCGCGAGACCGCCGGGCACCAGCTGCTCCTGCTGCCGGGGGTGACCGCCGTCGTCTTCGACGACGGGGGGCGGGTGCTGTTGGGCCGCCGCGCGGACACCGGCGGCTGGTCGGTCATCGGCGGCATCGCCGAGCCGGGCGAGCAGCCCGCGCAGACCGCGGTGCGCGAGGTGTACGAGGAGACGGCGGTGCGCTGCGTCGCCGAACGGGTCGTGCTGGTCCAGGGGCTACAGCCGGTCACCTACGCCAACGGCGACCGGTGCCAGTACATGGACATCACCTTCCGCTGCCGGGCGGTCGGCGGCGCGCCCCGGGTGAACGACGACGAGTCCCTCGACGTCGGCTGGTTCGCCCTGGACCGGCTGCCGCCGCTGGAGTCGTTCGCGCTGGACCGCATCCACCAGGCCGTCAAGGACGAGCCCACGTGGTTCGAACCCGCCGGCGGGTAGCGGGCCGGGGAGAACCGCGCACGCCCGGCGGCCCGGACGGTCAGCCGCCGGAGACCGCCGCCTCGCGGTACAGCGCCCGCGCGGTGTCGCCGAGGACCGCGCTGTACGAGATCTCGGGGACGGTCCCGCCGCCCTCGTACCCGCCGAGGACGCCCGCGAGCTTGCCCGTCGACGTCAGCCACGGGCTGCCGCTGGTCCCGCCGCTCAATTCCGGGCAGCCGATCCGCCGCTGGGTGCTGCTCCACTTCTCCGTCGTATTGGTGCAGGTGAGCGGCGTCTCCCGGTCGGACGGATAGCCGATCACGGTCAGCGCGGCGTCGTCCGGCTGGCGCGGCTGGAGCCGGAACCCGCCGAGCACGTCCTCGATCTCCCGGCCGTCCAGCGGGGCGACGGTCGCGAACGCGACGTCCGCGTCCGGATCCCCGGAGGTCTGCCAGGCCGGGTCCACGTAGGAGCCGGTCAGCTGCCATGCGCCGAACGGCGCGGAGCCGTCGCGGTAGCCCGGCACGAACACCGTGCCCGTGACGTCGTCCAGGCAGTGCGCGGCCGTCGCGATGAGGTTGCGGTCGTCGCTGCGGACCACCGAGGCGGTGCAGAAGTGACCGCCGTCCAGCCCGTCCGCGAACAGCGCGCCCACCCGGTCGCTGCGCCCGCCGGCCTGCGCCGGCGCGGTCACGCCGAGGGGCACGGGCGCCGAGACGGCAGGATCGCCGGTCGACGCGACGAGCGCGCTCATCGCCGCGGTCGCGACGAGCACACGGGCCGTGGCCCGGATCCGCGGGGCCTGTCGGAGGAGCATGCGGTGGATCATGCACCGAGCGTCGCCCCGAAGGCTATGCCCGACGCCCTGAACAACCTGAGAATCCGCTGTGAATTCGGGTGACGGAAACGAATCTTCCGGGCATGGCGCGCGTGTCGCCCGCTACCGTCGCCGGTCGGCTACCGCGTGTACAGCGTCACCCGGCGCCCGCGCACCTGTGCGTCGGCCACCGCCCTGAAGTGCTCCCTCAGCACCTGGAGCTTGACCCGGTCGCGCTCGCCCGCCGCCGGCCGGGCCACCGCCGCCGAGTCCGTGACCAGCAGTATCCGGTGGCGCGCCAGCATTGCCTGCCGTATCCGGGCGCCGTCCAGCTCGATGCCCTTCAGCGTGCCCGACGCCACCGGGCTCTGCGCCAGGGCGATGTCCGCGAGCCCGGTGAAGTCCTGCGGCGAGACCAGCGCGGTGTCCCGCCGCGCGGCGGGCAGGAAGAGCACGGCGTCCCCGGGCCGCTTGAGGCCCGCCACCCGGTCGGCCACCGCCAGGACGTCGTCCACCCGGCTGGCCGGCTCCCGCTTGGCCCGCTCCAGCGGCAGCATCGCCACCAGCGCGATCCCCGCCGCCACCGGCACGATCAGCCCGGCCGCCCGGAAACCGCGGGCCGTTGCCGCCCGTACCGCCGCCGACAGGGCGAGACCGGCCAACAGCGCCAGCCCGAGCATGCTGAACAGGATGTACCGGTCCAGGTACAGAGGCTTGGCGAGCGAGACCGCGACCAGGGCGAGCTGCGGCACCGCCAGCAGCGGCAGCCCCACCGACACGGCGGTCAGCCGCCCGGCCCGCGGCGAGCGCACCAGCGCGCAGAGGCCGCCGGCCAGCAGCAGGACGCCCGGTCCGATCAGGGTGTGCCAGGTCGTCGGCGGTATCCACGACACCTGCCCCGACTGGGACCGGCTGAACAGCACCAGCGGCAGGGCCCCCGCCACGGCCGCCGCCGTCGCGGCCGCCCAGCGCCGCAGCAGCGCCCCGTCGGTGCGTACGCACGCCAGCGTCACCACGTGCGCGGCGGGCAGCAGCAGCGCGAACCAGTTCAGCAGCGCGCACCACAGCAGGGCCAGACCGTACGCCGTCCACAGCCGCCCGCGCCCCGGCCCGTCGGCGTCCAGGGCCCGGACCAGCAGCCAGGTCGCCACCGCCGCCGCGGCCGTGACCAGCGCGTACGGGCGTCCCTCCTGCGCGTAGAACTGCACGGCCGGGAGCAGCGCCAGAGTCAGACCGGCCCCCAGGCCCGCCCAGCGGCCCGCGAGCCGCGCTCCCGTCAGCGAGACGAAGGCCGCAGCCACGGCCATGGCCAGCACCGAGGGCAGCCGCAGCGTGGTCGTGCCGTCCCCGAACACCTCGAAGAGCGCGTGCATGACGAAGTAGTACAGGCCGTGCACGGCGTCCACCTGGCCGAGCATGTGCCATATCTCCGGCGCCGGCCGCAGCGCGGTCTGCCAGGTCGCGGCCTCGTCCCGCCACACGCTGTCCTGGCGCGACAGCCCCCACAGGCCCAGCGCCAGCATGAACAGCGCCGGCACCAGCGGGACGAGGAGCCTGCTCCGGAGGGTGCGCACGGGCCGGTCAGGGCGGTCGGGGGGGAATCCGGCGGTGCGGGAACGGTCCGGTGCGGGGCGGGTGGCGAGCGGCGACATCGGAACTTTCTGACACTGGGGCGGCGGGAGCCGGGCGGCGGACCGGCTGCGGGGCAGGGACCCGCGTCTATAGACGGAACGGAAGGTCGGTGGGTTGCCCTTGTGCACCGCGTAGCTTCGGCCGCTCGCGCCAGCGCCCCTAGCCTCGGCGCAGGAGCACGAACGAGGGGCGGTACCGGTGAACTGGCTCATCCACGACTACCGCGAGAGCGATCTCGCCGCGGTCGTCCACCTGATCGACACGACGGCCGAGCTCGGCCAGGAGTCGGTGTTCTCGCTCGCCGAGTGTATCGGGGCCCTCACCGGCCGGCAGCCCGCCGTCGTCGCCGTCCACCAGGGCGCCCCCATCGGCGCGGCGCTCGCCACGGTCGCGGGGGAGCGGGCCTGGGTGATGCGGATCGCGATCAACTCCGGCTGGCGGGGACGCGGCCTGGCCAGCGCCCTGCTCGTCGAACTGGAGCGGCGCCTGATCGCCGCCCACGTCAGCAAGATCGCGTACGTGCTGCCGGAGGAGGACCTGCTCGGCGAGGGCCTGCTCAACGCGGGCTACACCCGGCAGCCCGCCGTCGCGTACTTCGAGAAGACCGAGCCGCTGCACGGTCCGGCGGCCGGGGTCCTCGACGACCTCGGCGGCCGGCTCCTCCCCAACGACCTGTGGGTCAAGGTCGCCGGCATGGAGAAGGAGAAGGACCTCATCGAACGCCGGGTCGTGCTCCCGCTCGCCGAGCCCGAGCGGGCCGCGCAGCACGGCGTCCGGCCGCCGCGGGCCATCACCCTCTTCGGCCCGCCCGGAACGGGCAAGACGACCTTCGCCCGCGCCATCGCCTCCCGGCTGGGCTGGCCCTTCGTCGAACTGCTCCCCTCCCGGCTGGCGGACGAGGGCAACCTCGCCGCCGCCCTGCGCACCGCCTTCGCGCGCATCGCGGAACTGGAGCGGGTGCTCGTCTTCATCGACGAGGTGGAGGAGATAGCCCCGGTGCGCAGCGAGCCCGCCCGGCCCGGCGGGATCCACGGGGTGACGAACGAACTGCTGAAGCTGATCCCGGGCTTCCGGGAGGGCGACGAACGCCTGCTGGTGTGCGCCACCAACTCCATCCGCTCCCTCGACCCGGCGTTCCTGCGGCCCGGCCGCTTCGACTACCTGATCCCCATCGGGACCCCCGACGCCGGGGCGCGCGCGGCGATCTGGTCCCGGTACACCGCGGGCCGCTCCGACGTGGACGTGGCCGCCCTGGTCGAGGCGAGCGAGATGTTCTCACCGGCGGACATCGAGCACGCGGCGCGGATCGCGGCGCAGGTGTCCTTCGAACGCGACCTGGAGTCGGTCGGCGTGCGCACCGCCTCGCAGGCCCTCCCGGGCGCGAGCACCGGGGACTACCTCGCCGCCGTGGCGAAGAGCCGGCCGACGGTGACTCCCGCGATGCTGGGGGAGTTCGAGGCGGACATCACCGCCCACGCGCGGTCCTGAGTCCGGCGGCGATGCGGCCCGCAGCGCTCCCCAAAGCACTGCGGGCCTTCCCCGCGGACCGTGTCCGCGGGGAACGACCGCGTTCCATCGTGGGGTGTCGCCGGCCGGAACGCGGACGCCGCGTGCCGCCCGGCGTGATCGACGTCCCGGGCGACACATCCGAGTGAACCCGGGCGTACGGGGCCCGCGCCTCGGCCGCACGGCCGGTTCCGCACCCTCCTTTCGGCCGTGGTTCACCCGCAGCGGTAGGTGAACGCGGCCGCGGCCGACCGGGAAGCGGGGGAGAGGAGCTGCAGCTCGGCCCGCGCCCGGTACTCGCCCTCGCCGCGGAAGGTCCACAGCAGGTGCAGCCGGGCCTCGTCCCGGCCCCGCGGCACCCGTTCCGTCAGACGCTCCGAGCGGGTCCCGTCGCTTCGCACCCAGCGGTAGGACAGGGTGCCCGCCCGGCCGTTGGTCCGTACGACGGCCACGACGTCGGCGGCGGAATCGCAGCCGGGACCCCGGGCCGGGGTCTCCACCCGCAGCCCGCGCACCTCCAGTGCGGGGCCGTACTGCTGCCAGCCGAGGTACACCAGCACCCCGAGCAGCACCAGCGCGGCGAGCGTGTAGCGGCGCAGACCGCCCGCCCGGGACGCGCGCGGTGGGTCCGGCTCCGGGCCGGCGGCGCCGTGCCAGACCAGGGTCGTGTCGAAGCCGCGGGGCCGCGGTACGGACGCCGTCACACCCGGGCCGAAGCGCAGCACCGAGCCCTCGACCCGGTCCGGCACCGCCTCCGGGGGATCGGCCGCCCCGGCGGCCGCACGGGCCGACTCCGGTGATTCCCGCGGCTCCGTCACCCGCACCGTCTCGGGGTGGGCCGGCTGCGGCTCGCTGAACCAGTGGCTGCCCAGCACGGTCGCGCTGTACTCGTCCTCGGGCGCGGGCCCCTGGGCGAAGGGGATCCTGGGATCGTTCACGTGAGGGTGCACCGCCTGATGAAGACCTGCTGGACCGAGGCCCCGTTGCCCGCGGCCGGCGTCGTCGTGGCCCGCACGCCCCAGTAGCAGCCCCGGCCGGTGAAGGTGTGGGCGAGCACGAGCGGCGAGCCCGCGTACGGATGCACGTCCGTCCCGTCCGGTGTGCCCAGCCCGCCCTGTTCGTCGCTCGTGAACCACTCGACCGTCACGCTCACCGGGCCGCGGAGCGCCGTGTCGACGGACACCGAGGCCTCGCCGGTGCCGAGCCCGGTCTGACGGAACCCCGTGACGTCCACGGACCGCACCCGGACCGCGGGCGTCGGCGGGCTCGTCGTGACGGTCGGCGTGACCGTCGGGCGCGGGGTCGGCGTGGCGGTCCACGGGGGCGTCGGCGTGCGGGTGGGATACGGCGGCGACCACGTGCCGGTGCTCGTGCTCGTGCTCGGCGAGGGGAAGGGGGAGGGGGAGGGCCAGGGCCCGGCGGTCCACGACGGGGACGCCGAGGCGGAGGGCGGGGAAGAGGCCGGTGCAGAGGGGGAGACTGGCGCGTCGGCCGTCGCCGTCGGCCCCGCCGTCGCGGCCCCCGGCTCGGCGCTCGTCGTCGCGAACACGCTGACCGCCGAAGGGCCTCCCGGCTCCTCGCCTGCCGCCTGCGACGCGAAGACCAGCACCGCCCCCGTAACCGCCGCGATCGCCGCGGCGAGCCAGCCGCCCTTCCCCGGCCACCAGGCCCCCGGCCCGCCCCCGTCGCCGAGCGCGGTGCTCGCCAGCTCCGCGGTGCCCGCTGCCGAACCGGCCGCGGACGGGAACAGCAGGGGCAGCAGCGCCGCCAGCGCGGCGAGCTTGCGCTGCCCCCGCTCCTCCCAGTCCGGCCCGTATGCCGCCAGCGCCACGCCCTCCAGTTCGGCCACGAACGCCTCCGCGTCCGCCGGCCGCTCCTCGGGAGACTTCGCCAGTCCCCGCCGGATCAGCGGACGGACCGGTTCCGGCGCCGCGCCCTCCGGCACCGGCGCCTCGATGTGCTGGAGCGCCAGCTCCGCGAAGTTCTCCCCGGCGTACGGCTTGCGGCCGGTCAGGCACTCGAAGAAGGTGGCCGTCGCCGCGTACACGTCCGCCGCCGGGGAGGCGGGCCCGCCCTGCCACTGCTCCGGGGCCATGTACGCGGGCGTGCCGGCCACGCCCGGGGTCGTACCGCGCCCCGCCGCGATTCCGAAGTCCACGAGCTTCGACGAACCGTCCGCCGCGACGAGGACGTTCTCGGGCTTGTAGTCCCGGTGCACCACCCCGGCCCGGTGCGCGGCCGCCAGCCCCAGCAGCGACCCCTTGAGCACCACCAGCGCGGGTTCCGGATCGGTGCGTCCCTCCTGCGCCAGCAGGGCGCGCAGGGCGATCCCGTCGACGAGTTCCATCACGATGGCCGCGCCGCCGGGTGCTTCCACGTACTCGTACAGGCCGACCACGTACGGCGAGTGCAGCCCGCCGAGCAGCCGCGCCTCCGCCCGGAATTCCCGGACGAACACCGGGTCCCGGCGGAAGCGCTCACTGAGGTATTTGACGGCGACGGGGATGCCCGTCGCGTCGTGCACGGCGAGGACCACGCGGCCGCTGCCGCCGGATCCGAGCTCCCTGGTCTCCGTGTAGCCGGGGACCGTCCACGCGTTCATTTCGCCCCCTGGGCGGGCCGGCCCGCCGTGGTGTGCCTGGGTGGTGACACCTCACGAGACACACTTCCCGCCACGGCCGGTTCCCACCCTGCGCGGCTTCCCCCGCCCGGAGCAAGGCGGCGCCCGCGCCGGCGGCACCCGCTCAGGCTCCGAGGTGCTGCGACAGCCGCTCCAGGAAGGCCTGCTGCGCCGTGACCAGCCTGCCGCGGGCCGCCTCGGGGGTGAACCACGCGACCCGGTCCAGCTCGGGGAACTCCTGGATCCGGCCCGAACCCGCGGGCCACTCCATCGTGAAGGTGCCGGGCCGCACCAGGGCGGGGTCGAGATCGGCCTCGGCCGCCCAGATCGTAACGATCTTCCCGTTCGTCTGGCGCACCTCGCCCAGCGGTACGTACGGCCCCGGGGGCGGCGGCAGCCCCAGCTCCTCCTCGAACTCCCGGCGGGCCGCTTCCTGCGGGAGCTCCCCGGGCTCGTACTCGCCCTTGGGGATCGACCAGGCGCCCGCGTCCCGGCGCTCCCAGAACGGCCCGCCCATGTGCCCGAGGAGCACCTCCAGGCCGTCCGGGCTCCCGCCCGCGGCGGTGCGGTACAGCAGCAGGCCGGCACTGCGTTTCTGCGTCATGGACCCATCCATGCCCCGTGGGCGGGCAGTTCAGTGGTCGTGCGGGCCTTCCCGGTGGACCGGGCCGTGCGGCGCGGCGCAGTGCGCGTCCGCCGGATCCGCCCCCGCCCGGCCCACGGTCAGCAGCGACTCCTGCACGTGGTCGACCTGAAGGGTGGTGTGGCCGATGCCGTACTCCTTGCCGAGCAGCTGCTCCAGCTCCCGCCGCACCGCGTGGCAGTCGCCCTCGGGCTCCACCAGCACGTGGGCGGAGAGGGCGGCCTCCCCGGAGGTGATCGTCCAGATGTGGAGGTCGTGGACCTCGGTGACGGGCAGGTGGCCGACCAGCCGGTCGCCGACCGCGTCCGGGTCCAGGTGCGCGGGAGCCGCCTCCAGGAAGATCCGGCCGGATTCGCGGACGAGTCCGTAGCCCGCCTTGAACATGAGCGCGACCACGACCAGCGTGGCGATCGCGTCGGCCTGGACGAAGCCCGTGGTGAGGACGACGAGACCGGAGACGGCGGTTCCGATGAAGGCGAACAGGTCGTTGAGGATGTGCTGGTAGGCGCCTTCGACGGCGAGCGAGGAGCGGTTGGCCCGCGAGATGCACCAGGCCGCGGCGACGTTCACCACGATGCCGGCCAGCGCCGTCACCAGGACGACCCCGCCCTCGACGGCGGGCGGGTCGAGCAGCCGCCGGACCGCCTCGTACGCCAGCCAGGCGCCGAGCAGCAGCAGCGTGAGCCCGTTGGCCTGGGCGGAGAGTATCTCCGCGCGCTTGAGGCCGTACGTGTAGCCCCCGCGGGCCGGCCGGGCGGCGAGGCGCATCGCGATCAGCGCCAGCACGATCGAGACGGCGTCGGTGAGCATGTGCGCCGCGTCGGAGATCAGGGCCAGCGACTGGGCGAGGAGGCCGATGACCACCTCGACGGCCATGAACCCGCAGATCAGGGTGAGCGCGATCGCGAGCCACTTGCGGTCGGCGTTCGCGGAGACCCCGTGCGAGTGCCCGCCCGGCCCGTGTCCGCCGTGCCCGTGGTCGTGGCCGTGCCCGCCGGACCCCGTTGCGCCCCCGTGGTCGTGGTCCCGGTCGTGCGCGTGGTCGTGTGCACCCATGACGTCCCCCGAATTCTGTTCGATGCGATCCGCCCGACGCGTGAAGTGAAGCGCACACCGCCCGGTTCGGCAAAGGCTGCACCGGTGACCGTTGTCATTACGGTTAAGGCCGCTCTGACCTGCGGTTATGCCGGTGCCGAAGGATCGTGGGAAAATCTGCTCATGGCCCAGCGCCCCGGCGCCTCGAGTGCGCCCGAACTCGTTCTCGAGACCGACACGGGCTCCACACTGATCAGCCCGGGCCGGACCTACCACGTCGGCAGGGACCCCCTCAGCGAGATCTTCCTCGACGACGCACGGGTCTCCTGGCACCACGCGGTCCTGCGCCCCGAAGGCGACCACTGGACGATCGAGGACGAGGACAGCACCAACGGCACGTACGCCGACGGCCGCCGCATCCACGAATGGGGCGTCGGCCCCGGCAGCGAGCTGCGCTTCGGCAGCGTCGCCGACGGGCCGCGCGCGGTCCTCTGCGGCCGCGAACCGCCCGCCCCCGCCGCCGGGGCGCGCGACTCCCGCCCCTCCGGCGTCCACAGCCCCGGCCTCACCGGAACCTTCCGCCGGCCCACGTCCGTCCGGCCGCTGCCCGCCCGGACCGCCTTCCGGATCGGCCGCGCCACCGACAACGACCTCGTCGTCGACGACCTCGTCGTCTCGCGCCGGCACGCCGAACTCCTCGCCCACCCCGACGGCGGCTACGAGATCGTCGACCTCGGCAGCCACAACGGCACCTTCCTCAACGGCACCCCCGTCAGCCGGGCCCGGATCGCCGAAGGCGACATCGTCGGCATCGGCCACACCGCGTTCTGCCTCGTCGGGGACCAGCTCCAGGAGTACCTCGACACCGGAACGGTCTCCCTCGACGTCCAGGGCCTCACCGTCGCCGTCGACCACGGCCGCAAGATCCTGCTCGACGGCGTGTCCTTCCCGGTCGGCGAGAAGTGCCTGCTCGCCGTCGTCGGCCCCAGCGGCGCCGGGAAGTCCACCCTCCTCGGCGCCCTCACCGGCCTGCGCCCCGCCGACCGCGGCACCGTCCTCTACGACGGCCGCGACCTGTACCGGGACTACGCCGAACTGCGCAGCCGCATCGGCCTCGTGCCGCAGGACGACATCCTGCACACGCAGCTCACCGTCCGCCGCGCCCTCGCGTACGCCGCCGAACTCCGCTTCCCCCAGGACACCGTCAAGGCCGAACGCGAAGCCCGCGTCGACGAGGTGATCCGCGAGCTCGGCCTCCAGCAGCGGGCCGCCCAGCCCATCCACAGCCTCTCCGGCGGCCAGCGCAAACGCGTGTCCGTGGCGCTCGAACTGCTGACCAAGCCGTCCCTGCTCTTCCTCGACGAGCCCACCTCGGGCCTCGACCCCGGCATGGACCGCTCCGTGATGCACATGCTCCGCGGGCTCGCCGACGACGGCCGCACCGTCATCGTCGTCACGCACAGCGTGCTCTCCCTCGACGTGTGCGACCGGCTCCTCGTCCTCGCCCCCGGCGGCCGGATCGCGTACTACGGACCGCCCGAGGACGCCCTCGGCTTCTTCGGGTTCACCCAGTGGCCGGAGGCGTTCGAGGCCTTCGAGACCGAACAGCACCGGGACTGGGCCGGGGAGTACCGGGCCTCGCCCGAGCACCGCCGCCACATCGCCGACGCCTCCCGGCAGCCCCGGCTGCCCGGCGCCCGCCCGGCGGCCGCCCCCGTGGCCCCGCCGCCCAAGGCCCAGAGCTGGGGCTCGCAGCTCGGCACGCTCGTCCGCCGGTACGCCGCGGCACTCGCCGCCGACCGCACCTTCCTCGTCATCATGATCGCCCTGCCGTTCGTCATGGGCGCCATGGCCCGCGCCCTCTCCGGCAGCACCCTCACCCGCGAGACGGCCCTGAACGCGCTGCTCATCCTCTGCGTCGGCGGTGTGCTGACCGGAGCGGCCAACGCCGTGCGAGAACTGGTCAAGGAGCGCACCATCTACCGCCGCGAGAGAGCCGTCGGCCTCTCCCGCTCCGCCTACCTGATGTCGAAGGTCGTCGTCCTCGGCACGGTCACCGTGGTCCAGGCCGTCGTCCTCACCCTGGTCGCCCTCGCCGGGGTCGACCTGAGCGCGCCCGGCGGGGAGGGCGTCCTCATGCCCCCGCTCGTCGAGATCACCCTCGCCGTGGCCCTGCTGTCCTTCACCGCGATGATGCTCGGGCTGCTGGTCTCCGCCCTCGTGCGCAAGGAGGAGGTCACCATGCCGTTGCTGGTCCTCCTCGCCATCGTGCAGGTGGTGTTCTGCGGAGCCCTGCTGGAGCTCGACGGCGTGCCCGTCGTCGGACAGCTGGCCTGGCTGGTGCCCTCCCGCTGGGCGCTCGCCGCCATGGCCGGCACCATCGACCTGGCGGCGATCGTGCCCGGGGAGATCACCGACGACCCGCTGTTCGCGCACTCCGCCGGGACCTGGCTGCTCAACATGGGCATGATGGCCGCCCTCTCCCTGCTGTTCGGGATCGTCGTCGTGCGCCTGCTGCGCCGTCACGAGCCCGCGATCATGCGGAAGTAGGCCCCATGACCAGTGCACCCGGCCCGGAGTTCCATCCCACGCACGTCGTGCCGCAGGAAGGCCTGCCCGCCTGGGAGGCCCCCGACGTGTCGCGCCCCACCGAACCCCTCGACCCCTTCCTGCCGGTCGAGCTGCTCGCCCGTCGCGGGGAGTGGGGCCAGGTGCTGTGCGTGAACGGCTGGTCCGCGTGGGTCGACGGCCGGCTGCTGGTCGCCGTCCCGCGCCCGCCGCCGACCGGCGGGCGGCCGATCGGCCGCAGCGAGGACGTACGGCCCCTGCTCGCACGCTCGGCCGAGGCCCTGGACCGCTACCGCCGGGCCGTCGAGGAGTTCGCCGCCGGGCACGCCGACCCCGAGGCCTTCCGGGGTGCCACCCGTGGGGTGCGGGCCGGGATCGTGATCGACGGCGAATCGGTGTGGCTGTACGACGAGTCCTCCGCCCGCTGGATGTACGGCGCCGGGCCCCGGCTCACGACGTACGCCGCCGACGACGGCCCGGGAGCCACGCTGCCTCCGGTGCCGCAGGAGCCCCCGGGCGCGGCCGACCGGACCGACCCGGCGGCGGCCGACCCCCTCGCGGTGCAGCCCGACGTACCCCCCGCGGCGGCCGGGCACGCGCCCACCCGCGTGGTCACCCCGCCCGGCCCCGGGCCCGGCCCCGGTGACCGCTGATGGCCACGCCCCGGGACCAGGACAGCCGACTGCCGTACGACCTGACGGGCACCCGCGTCGCCGGCTACCTCGTCGAGGGCGAGATCGGCCGCGGCGGCATGGCCGTCGTCTACCGCGCCCACGACGTCCGGCTGGGGCGCACGGTCGCCCTGAAGGTGCTCGCCCCGGAACTGGCCCGCAACGACTCCTTCCGCGCCAGGTTCGTCCACGAGTCCCGGGCGGCGGCCGCCATCGACCACCCGCACATCGTGCCCGTGTTCGAGGCCGACGAGAGCGACCGGCTGCTCTTCATCGCCATGCGGTACGTCCCCGGGCAGGACCTGCGGGCCATGCTGGACCGCTCCGGGCCGCTGCCTCCCGGCACGGCGGTACGGATCGCCACCCAGGTGGCCTCCGCGCTCGACGCCGCGCACGACCACGACCTGGTCCACCGGGACGTCAAGCCGGGCAACATCCTGGTCGCTGCGGGCACCGACGAGGAGCACCCCGAGCACGTCTACCTCGCGGACTTCGGCCTCACCAAGAAGTCGCTGTCGCTGAGCGGGCTCACCAACATCGGCGACATCGTGGGGACCGTCGACTACATGGCGCCCGAACAGATCGACGGCGGGCCCGTCGACGGCCGCTGTGACCTGTACAGCCTCGCCTGCGTGGTGTTCGAGATGCTCACGGGCAGGCCGCCGTTCCCGCGGGATGCCGAAATGGCCGTGATGTACGCCCACAAGAAGGAACTGCCGCCCCTGCTGACCTCCCTGCGGCCCGAGTTGCCGAAGGCCCTGGACGAGGTGATGGCCAAGGCCCTCGCCAAGACTCCCGACGACCGGTACGCCAGCTGCCTGTTGTTCACCGCCGCGGTGGGGCGGGCGGCCCGGGACAAGGGGCACGAGCCCCCGCCGGTGCATCCGCCGGAGGAAGGGGGCGGCCCGCCCGGAACACCGGCCGGACCGCCGCCCCCGCCGCCGCTGTGGGCACTGCCGGTGTTCCGGGCGGGCGCGGGCCACCGCTGAGCCGTACGGGCGAGGGCCGCCGGGCGGGGCGGGCGCGGGGTACGGGGCGAGGGCCGGTCAGGACGGTCCGCCGGGCCCGCCGTCGCCGCCGGGTCCGGGTCCGGTGGTGCCGGCGGGGACCTCGCCGCGCCGCACCCCGCTCGCCAGCAGGCCGCCGAGGAAGCCGGCCACCGCGCCCCACAGCACGCCGAGGCCCACCGTTCGCCACAGCACCGGCTGCAGTTCCACCCGGCCGCCCAGGCCGTCGACCTCGCCGATGCCGATCAGCGAGAGTCCGTACCGGGCCTGTACGTCGCCCAGCAGGCACACCGCCAGCACGGTGAGCCCCAGCGCGACGGCCATGTGCAGGGCGTGCTGCCACGGCCGCATCCGGGCGGGGGAGCGTACCGCCGCGGCGACGGCCACTGCCAGCAGCAGGACGGCCGCCACCACGACCAGCCACCACGCCCGGCCGTCGTGCTCGGCCAGGGTCCCCACGTCGATCCTGGACACATCCGGGGTCCGCAGCACCTCGTCGAGGAGCGGGGGCATCGGCAGCCCGAACGGGCCCACGACCTGACCGTCCCAGGCGCCGCCGAGCCCGAGGGTGAGGGCGAGCCAGGTCAGGTTCGGCAGGCCCAGGAGCACCACGGCGAAGGTCTCGGCCGCATGGCCCCGGGTGAGCGCCACGATCACCCCGACGACCACGCCGACGGCGACGTACGCGAGGAGCAGCAGGACCATGGCGGAGGCGGCGGGCCGTACCGCCGCGTGGAAGCGCACCAGCCGGGCCGGGAGCGGGGCCCGCCGCGACACCAGCAGCGCGAGCACGATCAGGCCCACGATCCAGAGCAGGCCGAAGAACAGGGTCGCCGGCAGGTCGCTGCGGAAGCCCACGGTGGGCGAGGCGTCGAGGAGTTCGCCCAGTTCCCCGAGCGGGTTGTCGCCGACGGAGATGCCGAAGCTGTGGCGGGCGAAGAGGGCGTACGCGGTCAGGGCGGCGAGCCACAGCACGATCAGCTGGGCGGCCCGCAGGGCCAGTTC
This sequence comes from Streptomyces sp. NPDC037401, assembly GCF_055602345.1. Classification (NCBI taxonomy): domain Bacteria; kingdom Bacillati; phylum Actinomycetota; class Actinomycetes; order Kitasatosporales; family Streptomycetaceae; genus Streptomyces; species Streptomyces sp. NPDC037401. The sequence continues at coordinate 39,130 of NZ_JBVJWO010000003.1, read as the reverse complement.
GCCTGCTCCGGCCACGGCCCGGTGGTGCAGCGGCCGCAGGAAGGAGAAGGAGGCCGCCAGTGCGCCGACGAGGGTCACGGACAGGGGCAGTACGGAGATCGAGGCGTCCGCGCCCGCGAGGAACCCGGCGCCGCCCGACACCTCGACCGAGCCCCCGGCGGCCATCACGACGACGGCCGCGACCACCTGTGGGAAGGCGCCGCCGGGCACATCGGTGGCCCCCGCCGCGGCGAGCCCGGCCGCGGCCACGACCGTCATCGCCACGAAACCTGCGACCACCGAGAGGAGCGCGTCGCCCCAGCCCCGGGCGGCTCCCCGGCGCCCGGGTGCCGCCTTGCCTGCCGTTCCTGCCGTTCGGCTCACAGAGCCACCGTAAGCAGGGGCCCGGCGGGCCGCGCGGCGGGCGGGGCGCGGGCGGGCGCCGGAAGCCGGAGGGCGGTGCGGGGCTTCGAGGGGCGGTGCGGCGCGGCGAGGCCGGCGCGGGAGTGCAGGGCAGGTCCGGTCCGGGTACGGGCTCCGATTTGCGGGCACCACCCGGATGGCGCACACAATGGTCCGCAGGAGTGACGCAGTCCGGTTGCATCCCGTGATGGGGCCGGAGCCTCCGCCAGGGAAGAAGCCGCCCGTGCCCACTCAACCGTCTGGCCAGCCGTCTCCCGGCCGCCCCACAGGCCCTCCTTCCGGCCCGCTGGCCGGCCCCCCGCGGCAAGGGCCGCCGACACGTCCGTCGGGCGGCCCTTCCGGCCCGCCCAGCGGTGGCGCCGGCGGTACGGGCGGCCCTGGTGGCACGGGCGGATCGGACGGTTCGGGGGGCGGATCGCCGAGCGGATCCGGCGGCAAGCCGTGGTGGCGTTCGGTCCCGAGGATCGCGACCGTGGCCCTCGCCATCGTCGCCGCCGTCGTCCTGACCGTCGTCCTGACCCGGCCCGACGGCGGCACGAACCAGGCGGGCGGGGAGCTGTTCCTCCAGCCGGCGTCGGCCCCGGGCCCCGACCCCTACACCGAGCCGACGGTCACGCCGCCGGCCACCCGGCAGCCACCGCCATCGCCCCCGACGACCACCCGGCCGGGCGTCCGTACCACCCCGCCGGGCGCCCGTACCACCCCGCCGGGCCTCCGTACCCCCACCATCCAGGGCCAGAGCGTGACGCACAGCGTCAGCGGCGCGGCCCCGGGCCTGTACGGGGGCACCAAGAACGTCGCCAGCTGTGACGTGGAGAAGCAGATCAGGCTGCTCACCGCACAGCCGGCGAAGAACGCCGCCTTCGCCTCGGTCCTCGCCATCCAGCCCCGGGCGGTGCCGGGCTACCTGCGCTCCCTCACCGCGGTCCAGCTTCAGTCGGACACGCGCGTCACGAACCACGGCTACCGGGACGGGCGGGCCACGAGCTACCAGGCGGTCCTCCAGGCCGGCACCGCGGTGCTGGTCGACGACCGCGGGGTGCCTCGGGTGCGGTGCGCCTGCGGCAACCCGCTGGGCCCGCCGGTCGCGCTGAAGGCCGACCCGGTGCGGCAGGGGCAGGCGTGGCCCTCGTACCGTCCGGCGAACGTGATCGTGATCGCGCCGTCGGTGAAGGTCGTCGACAAGTTCGTCATCTACGACCGCCACGACCGGCGCTGGTACGAGCGCCCGCAGGGCCACCACGACCGGCCCGACAAGCCCGTGCGGCCTCCGCGGGACCCCTCGCCGTGGGTGCCGCCGAGCCCGCCCCCGCTGCCCCCGTCCGTGAGCCCCTCGCGGTCGGTCTCGCCCGACGAGTCGGTCTCCCCGCCCGACGGGTCTGTCTCCCCGGACGAGTCGCTTTCGCCGGACGAGTCGGTGTCCCCGGACGAGTCGCTTTCGCCGGATGAATCGGTCTCGCCCGACGGCTCCGTGTCGCCGGATGAATCGGTCTCGCGCGACGGCTCCGTGTCGCCGGATGAATCGGTCTCGCGCGACGGCTCCGTGTCGCCGGACGAATCGGTCTCGCCCGACGACTCGGTTTCGCCGGAAGAGTCGGTTTCCCCGGATGTGTCGGTCTCGCCGAACCCGAACCTCGTGCCCGCGTCGCCGTCCTCGCCGTCTGCGGCCGAGGAGCAGGCGTCTTCGTCGCCTCCGCCGCCCCCCGAGTCCTCCGCCGGGGGGCCGCCTTCGTCCCCAGAGCCTGTGGTCCCGCCTCCGTCCTCGCCGCCGGCTGTCGAGTCGCCTCCGCCCCCGCCGGCCGTTGAGTCGCCCCCTCCGCCTCCGCCCCCGCCGGCTGTCGAGTCGTCTCCCCCGCCTCCGTCCCCGCCGGCTGTCGAGTCGTCTCCCCCGCCTCCGCCGCCCGTCGAGCCGCCCCCGCCCCCCGTGGACGACGGAGGAGTCTCCTAGGAACCGGGCGGCGGATCCCTACGCCCCGGTAACCCGTCTGCGGACCGGTTCCGGCCGCCGTGCCCGCCCACGGCGGCCCGATCGGTGAGACAGTGGCTGCATGGCCGACAGGGGAGCAACCCGGGCCGCCGCGCCCCCACCGGAGGCATGGCCGGCCCGCCCGGACCGGAGCCTCGCGCTCAACCGGATGGGCACCTTCGACTGGGATCTCGACAGCGGGCAGATGTACCTGGACCCGACCGCCCTCGAGGTCTTCGAACTGCGCCCCGAGGAGTACGGGGGCACGGCCGCCTCGCTGCGCGTGCGCATCCCGCCCGGCGAGGACGCCCGGCTCGACGCCCGGGTCTCCCAGGCGCTCAAGAACGGACGGAGCGAATACGGCGCCTACTTCCGCATCCGCCTCCGCGACGGCAGCTCCCGCTGGACCCACACCCAGGGCCACATCCTGCGCGACCCGACCGGGCGTCCGTACCGGATCATCGGGATCGTCCGCGACGCCTCGCTCGACCCGCGCGATCCGGGCGCACCGGCCGAATGGGCCGAGAAGGCCGAGCGGTCCGAGCGGTCGGAGCGGGCCGCCGTGCGCCGCCGCATGACCGGCGTGGTGGACCGGACCACCGCCATCCTCGCGCACGCCCGCACCGTCAACGACGTCACCGACGTCCTCAAGGACCCCGAGTCCCTCGGGCACCTCGGTGCGGTCAGCGTCATGCTCGGTGTGGTCGACGGCGGGCGGATCCACCTCGTCGCGGAGGGGCAGCTCGGCTCGTACGTACCCGAGATCGAGTACACGAAGATCGACGCGCAGTTCCCGATGAGCGAGGCGGTGCGCACGCTCCAGCCGGTGTTCCTCTCGTCGCGCGAGGAGTTCCAGGAGCGCTTCCCGCTGCTGTGGCCGTACATCGAGCCGCTCTCGGTGCGCAGCGGGGCCTACCTGCCGCTGATCGCACAGGGCCGCCCGATCGGCGCGCTCGGCCTGCTCTACCCGCGCAACGGCGAGTTCCCTTCCGAGGAGCGCAACCTGCTCGTCGCGCTGGGCAGCGGGATCGCCCAGAGCCTGCAGCGGGCCATGCTCTTCGAGCAGGAGCACGACCTGGCGGAGGGGCTCCAGCGGGCGATGCTGCCGCGCAGCATCCCCGAGGTGCCCGGTGCGCAGCTCGCGGTCCGCTACCGCGCCGCGCGGATGGGCCGCGACATCGGCGGGGACTGGTACGACGTGATCCCCCTCGGCGACGGCCGGCTCGGCGTGATGATCGGCGACGTCGAGGGCCACGACACCGACGCCGCCGCGGTCATGGGGCAGCTGCGGATCGTGCTGCGCGCGTACGTATCCGAAGGGCACACCCCCGGCACCGCGATGGCCCGCGCCTCCGCCTTCCTCCGGGAGCTGGACACCGACCGCTTCGCGACCTGCACGTACGCCGAAGCGGACCTGAATACGGGACTGCTCCAGCTGGTCCGGGCCGGGCACCTGGACCCGCTGGTGCGGCGCGGGGACGGCAGCTGCCACCGGGTGGTGGTCGCGGGCGGCCTGCCGCTGGGCCTGGTGAACCGGGCGGACGGGGCGCCCGCCCCGGTCGGTACGGGCTACCCCGTCACCGCTTTCGACCTCCACCCGGGCGAGACCCTGGTGCTGTGCACCGACGGCCTGATCGAACGGCCCGGCGCCGACCCGGACCTCGGCATGCGCGAGCTCATGGCCGCGGTGCGCACGGGCCCCGCCGACCTGGAGGAACTCGCCGACGTGCTCTGCGACCTGGTGGGAGACGCGGGCGGCGGGGACGACATGGCGCTGCTCCTGTTCCGCCGTCACGGCACCCCCGCCCCGCGCGGCGGCGGGCCGCTGCGCCAGCACCTGGAGCCCGGCGACCCGGAGGGACCCTCCACCGCCCGGCACCTGATCCGCGCGGCAGCGGCGGCGTGGGGAGCGCGGGGGCGGGCGGACGAGATCGAACTGGCCGCCGACGAGCTGATGACCAATGCGCTGGTCCACACGGACGGCGGCGGCCTGGTGACGCTGCGGCTGACCGGCGAGGGCCGGATCCGCATCGAGGTGCAGGACTTCTCCAGCGCCCTGCCGCGCCGCCGCGAGGCCGACGACTGGGCGGTTTCGGGGCGCGGCCTGATGCTGGTCGAACAGCTCGCCGACGAGTGGGGAGTGGAACCGCGCGGCACCGGCAAGTCCGTCTGGTGCGAGTTCTCGGTCCCCGGCGCCGGCCCGTCGGCGCCCGAAGCGCCTGCGGCGTCTGTCCAGACCGCGGTCTGAGGCCGGGCGACCGGTTCCTGAGCGGCCTTCGGTGCGGAGGAACGCGCGTGCCGCGGTGCGGGGTGCTCCATGGTCCGGCGGACCGGACTGGCTGTCCGTACGCCGTCTGCCGCGGCCGTGACGGCTGCTCAGAGCTCGACGAGCGTCACCTCGGTGGCCTTCACGCTGGTCCACACGCGCGTGCCCTCGGTCAGCTCCAGCTCGGCGGCGGCCCCCGGGGTGATCTCCGCGACGAGGTCGGGCGCCTCCGGCGAGGTGATCAGGACGCGCAGCCGGCTGCCCACCGCCGTGATCTCGCGGACCGTGCCGGGCCAGATGTTGCGCGGGCTGCCGCCGGGGCGCTCGCGGTGGACCGACACCGCCTCGGGCGCGATGATCGCCAGCGCGTCGCCGCCCCCGGGAGCCGCGTCCGCGAGCACGAGGCGCCCGCCGCCCTCGGTCGTGAGCCCGCCGGCGACGACGGTGCCCGGCCAGGCGTTGCGCCCGAGCATCCGGGCCACCCACGGCGACCGCGGATGGCGTGCGACCTCGGTGGGCGGCGCGTCCTGCAGCGCCTGGCCGTCGTGGAGTACGAGCACCCGGTCGGCCAGCGACACGGCCTCGACGGGGTCGTGCGTGACGATCAGGCAGACCCCGCCGAAGTCCCGGAGGTGCGTGCGCAGGGTGTGCCGCACCCGGGCCCGGGTGGTCTGGTCGAGGGCCGCCAGCGGCTCGTCGAGGAGGAGCAGCCGGGGGCGGGCGGCCAGCGCCCGTGCCAGCGCGACCCGCTGGGCCTGGCCCCCGGAGAGCTGGGCGGGCCTGCGGTGGGACAGGTGCCCGACGCCGAGGCGGTCCAGCCACTGCTGGGCACCCCGGCGGGCCTCGGCCCGCGGCACCCCGCGGGCGCGCAGCCCGTACGCCGTGTTGGCGAGGGCCGTGAGGTGGGGGAACAGCGCGCCGTCCTGCGGCACCCAGGCCACCTGGCGCCGGTGCGGGGGCAGCTCCGTCACGTCGGTGTCGCCGAGCCGGAGCCGGGCGTGGGCGCGCGGGGTGAGGCCGAGCAGGGCGCGCAGCAGGGTGGTCTTCCCGGCGCCGTTCTCGCCGACCACGGCGATGGTGGTGCCGGGCTCGGCGTCGAGGGTGAGCCGGTTGAAGCCGGTCACCTCGGCGTGCAGCGGCCAGGGCTCCGCGACCGCAGCCGGGCGGGCCGTGTCCGCGTGGGCCCCCGCGGCCTGCGCGGCCCGCGGGGCGGTCGCCGCGGCGGCGTCGTCGGCGCCGGCGTCACCGGCCTGCGGGGCCGGGGCCCGGTGGTCGGCGGGGGCTCCGGTCCAGCGGCCGCGCAGGGCGATCAGGACCGCCATGGCGATGGCGAGCAGCAGCAGGGAGAGCGACGTGGCGGCCTCGGGCTCGTCCTGGAGCAGCAGGTAGACCTGGAGCGGCAGGGTCTGGGTGGTGCCGGGGAGGTTCCCGGCGAAGGTGATGGTGGCGCCGAACTCGCCCAGGGCGCGGGCCCAGGTGAGCGCGGCCCCGGCCACCAGGCCCGGCGCCACCATGGGGAGCGTGACGGTGAAGAACACCCGTACCGGTGAGGCGCCGAGGGAGGCCGCGGTCTCCTCGTAGCTCGGCTTCAGACCGCCCAGGGCGCCTTCCAGGCTGATGACGAGGAAGGGCATCGCCACGAACGTCGCCGCGACCACGGCACCCGACGTGTGAAACGGCAATGTCACATCGAACGTGTCCTCCAGCCACGGCCCGAGCAGCCCGCGCCGCCCGAAACCCAGCAGCAGCGCCACACCGCCGACGGTCGGCGGGAGCACCATCGGCAGGAGCACGAGCGAACGGACGACGGCCTTGCCGGGGAACTCGACGCGCGCCAGCACCCAGGCGAGCGGCACGCCGAGCAGCAGCGACAGCCCGAGCGCCCAGAAGGAGACGACCAGCGAGAGCTTGAGCGCCGTCACGACGCCCGGTGTCGTCAGATGCGTGCCGAGGTCGCCCCAGGACGTGCGCACCAGGATGCCGACGAGCGGGAGCAGCAGGAAGAGCACCGCGAGCAGCGCCGGCAGGGCCAGGGTCAGCGGCGCGCGGGCGGCCCGCGCGACGCGGGTGGTGCGGGGTCTGCTCATGCGGTTCCTGCGTTCGGAAAGGCCCACGGAGGGCGTCGTGCGACGGCCGGTGCCGAGGATACGGGCGGCCGGGGAGAACAACGCGGGGGCTGCCCGTTCCCCCCCGGACGGGCAGCCCCCTGGCATGTGGCGGTGCGGACTACGGCTGCTGGAAGCCCGCGTCCTGGAGGATCTTCTGCGCCTCGGGGCTGCTCAGCCAGGCGACGAAGGCGGCGGCCGCATCGGCGTTCCCGGACTGCTTGAGCACGGCCGCGGGGTAGGAGGCGACGGCGTTCTGGGCGTCCGGGATGACGACCGAGTCGACCTTGCCGGCGGCCTTGGCGGCGTCGGTCTTGTAGACGAGACCGGCGTCGGCCTCGCCCAGCTCGACCTTGGAGAGGACGGCGCGGACGTTCGGCTCCAGCGAGACCGGCTTCACGGCCACCTTCTGGGCGTCCAGGATCTTCTTGCTGTAGCGGCCGACCGGAACCTCGGGCGCGGCCAGGACGACCTTCAGCTTGGTGTCCGCGAGGTCCTTGAGTGCGCCGACCTTGTGCGGGTTGCCCTTGACCGTGGCGATGACCAGGCGGTTCTTCGCGATGACGGCAGGGGTGCCGCTGATCTCGGCCTTGACGCCGTCCATGGTCTTGGTGTCCGCGGTGACCAGGGCGTCGGCGGGCGCGCCCTGCTTGACCTGCGCGGCGAGTTCCTGCGAGCCCGCGAAGGAGAACTCCACCTCGGTGCCCGGGTGCGCCTTCTCGTACGCCTCTCCTGCGGTCTTGAAGACGTCGGTCAGCGAGGAGGCGGCGAGCACGGTCAGCTTCGCACCCCGGGGCGCGGAAGCGCTGCCCGAAGACGTGGCGGTGCCGGTGTCCTTCTTCGTGTCGTCGCTGCTGCAGGCGGTCAGCGGAGCGAGGAGGGCGGCGGCGAGGACGGCGGCAGCGGCGCGGCGGCGGGTGATGAACGGGGACATGAGGGTTCGGACTCCTCGTTGGGGCGGACGGCCGACGGCCGGTTCCGTGGCGGGGCGAGCGGCGCCGGTGACGGGCGGAGCGGACTCGGGGCGAGTGAGCGGTGGTGCCTGCGGGAGCGGAGCCGGGCCGGGGTGTGGCGGCTCTGCCGGGATCGGTGTGCGTGCGAGCCGGACTTCTCGCAGGTGACCTGCACATGCGACACGGTAGGGGTTCCTGCGCCGCACATGCAATTCTCTTGTGATGAACTACCTGGCAGATGCCGGGGCTCTTGGTTCATCCGACAAGCCGCAGGGCTTTTATCCCGGCGGTCGCGGGTCGCCGGGCGCTACAGTGCGGGACATGGCTGACGAGGGGACTTCCGCACGCGTCGACAGCTGGATCTGGTCCGTCCGGCTCACCAAGACGCGCTCGCTCGCCGCGGCGGCCTGCCGCGCCGGGCACGTACGGGTCAACGGCGACCGGGCCAAGCCCGCCCAGACGGTGAAGGCCGGCGACGAGGTCCGGCTGTTCCACGAGGGCCGGGAACGGATCGTGATCGTCCAGCGGGTGATCACCAAGCGGGTGGGTGCGCCGGTGGCGGCCGAATGCCTCGTCGACAACAGCCCGCCGCCCCCCACCAAGGTCGAGGCCGCCGCCTCGGGCCTGCGCGACCGGGGCGCCGGCCGCCCCACCAAGCGGGAACGCCGCGACCTGGACCAGCTGCGCGGCCGCTGAGCGCGCGCTGCCGCCTACGCCCTGCCGCCCGCGCCCTGCCACCCTCCTGTCGCCCCCCGTTTGCCGTTGCGGGGGCGGCGGGCATGCGCGCGACATACCCCGATGTACGGACCGCCGTACGGGTTGACCGATTACCGCCGTGGACCCCCGCCTTCCGCCCGCCCGCCGTACGGAACTCCGCCTGCGCCGGGTCGCAGGCCTGCATCGACACGCCCGGGTGGCACCGATCCGGGAGGCAAGGGGGCGAATGTCCGAAAGGCCCCTGTGATAGCGGTTGTTCCGTGACTAGCGTGTGGACCGCTCCGGGGGCACCCGGGGCTTCGTGACGAGAAGGGAACACGATTCCTGTGCGCACGAGCATGAAGTTCACCGTGGCCCTGTCGGCGGGCGCTCTCGCCGTCCTCGGGCTGGCCGGACCGACCAACGCCCGGTCCGCCCTCGACGCCACCATCGCGGCCCAGGCCGACAAAGCCGGCCTGAGCAAGAGCGAAGTGGACCAGCTGCAGAAGCAGATCGACAAGCAGATGGCCCGGACCCCGGGCGGCAAGCAGATCGGTGTCAACCAGGTCGCCTGGCGCGACGGGAAGGCGGTCATGACCTGGCCGCTGCCCGGTGAGAAGCGGGCGCGCGCGGTCAACGAGCCGGCCGCGGCCCTGGGTTCGCCGAACTGCAGCTACGCATGGACCTGTCTGTACGAGCACAGCAACTGGGACGGCCGCAGGCTCACCTGGTCCGACTGCAACTTCGAGAACCTGTACAACTGGGGCTTCAACGACCAGACCACGTCCTGGCACAACAACCAGACCCGGGGCACCAAGACCTACGTCTACAACTGGACGGGCAGCAACTGGGCCCTGATCTGGACCTCGACCGCCCCCTCCGCGAGCTCCAACGTCGGCGCCGCCAACAACGACATCGCCGACGGACTGTGGGTCTGCTGACCCCCTGACGCGACCCGGGCGGCCTCCGCCGTCCCGCCTGACCGCGGCGCGGACCCCGTACGGCGCACCACGGCCGTACGGGGCCCGCGCTCCGCGCCCGCCCGCTACACCTTCCGGTAGCTGTACGCCTCCGCGGCCGATGCCGCCACCGCCTCCAGCCCCGCTCCGGCCGATGCCGTCACCAGCGCCGACACCGCACCCTCGACGAACGGCGCGTCCACCAGCAGGGCCCCGTCGGGGAGTTCGCCCTCCTCCGCCAGCAGCGCCTTGACGGTCAGCACCGAACTGCCCAGGTCCGCGAGGAGCGCCACACCCGCGCCGCGGTCCACCGACCGGGCCGCCGCGACGATCAGCTCCGCACTCGTGCCGAGGCCCCCGTCGAGCGTCCCGCCCGCCGTGGCCAGCGGCACCGGCGGACCGCCGGCCGCCAGCCCCCTGGCCAGCTCCGCAACCGACTCCGCCACCCGCGCGCTGTGGGAGACGAGCACGATCCCCACCAGCGGAGCGGCCTCCTGCCCGCTACCCCCGGCGCTCACAGCGAACCCTCCGCCCGGTCGGCGACCTCGGCGAGCGCAGCGAGCAGCAGGGCCGACGACGCGGCCCCGGGGTCCTCGTGCCCGATGCTCCGCTCGCCCAGGTAACTGGCCCGGCCCTTGCGCGCCTGGAGCGGCACCGTCGCCAGCGCGCCGTTCTCCGCCGCGTCCGCGGCCGCCCGGTACGAGGTGCCCAGCGCAGCCACCCCCGGCACCAGCGCATCGAGCATCGTCTTGTCGCCCGGCGCCGCCCCGCCCAGCTGCGCGACCGCGCCCACGCCCTTGTACAGGGCCCGGCGCACCTCCTCGTCGGACACCTCGGCGGCCTCGCCGAGCTCCTTGCCCGTACGCCGCAGCAGGGTGCCGTACAGCGGCCCCGAGGCCCCGCCCACCGTCGAGATCAGCGTCCGGCCGGCCAGCTGGAGCACGGCGGCGGGGCGGGCCGGCTGCTCCTTGTCCAGCTCCGCCATCACGGCGGTGAAGCCGCGCTGCAGGTTGCTGCCGTGGTCGGCGTCGCCGATCGGCGAGTCCAGTTCGGTCAGCCGCCCGGCCTCCCGGTCCACGGCCGCCGTCGCCGCCGCCATCCAGCTCCGGAAGAACTCCGCGTCGCGCACCCTGCCGCCTCCTCGCCGATCGGCGCGTACCGCCCGTGCCGCCGGTACCGCCGTGCCGCCCGTGCCGTTGTCCGCCGTACCGCCCTCAGCCTACTGACGCGGCCGCTCAGCGGCCCCAGCGCAGCGCCGCCGTCTCGACCGGCGCGTCCCAGAGCCGCAGGATCTCCTCGTCCGCCGCGCACAGCGTCACCGAACACCCGGGCATGTCCAGCGAGGTGACGTAGTTCCCGATCAGGCTGCGGGCCACCGGCACGCCGCGTTCGGCCAGCACCCGGTGCACCTCGCCGCCGAATCCGTACAGCTCCAGAAGCGGAGTCGCCCCCATGCCGTTGACCAGCGCGAGCACCGGACCGGCGGGCTGGAGGTCCCTCAGTACGGCGTCGACAGCGAACTCCGCGATCTCCCGCGAGCTCATCATCGGGCGCCGCTCCCGCCCCGGCTCGCCGTGGATGCCGACGCCCAGCTCCAGCTGGTCGTCGGGCAGTTCGAAGGTCGGAGCGCCCTTGGCCGGGGTGGTGCAGGAGCCGAGCGCCACCCCGAAGCTGCGCGAGTGGGCGTTGACCCGGCGCGCCACCTCCGCCACCCGCTCCAGCGGCGCGCCCTCCTCGGCGGCCGCCCCGGCGGTCTTCTCGACGAAGAGCGTGGCCCCGGTCCCGCGCCGCCCGGCGGTGTACAGGCTGTCCGTCACGGCCACGTCGTCGTCGACCAGTACGCGCTCGACCCGGATGCCGTCCTCCTCGGCGAGCTCGGCGGCCATCTCGAAGTTGAGCACGTCGCCGGTGTAGTTCTTGACCACGAACAGCACCCCGGCCCCGCCGTCCACGGCCGCCGCGGCCCGCACCATCTGGTCCGGCACGGGCGAGGTGAACACCTCGCCCGGGCACGCGGCCGCCAGCATCCCCGGCCCCACGAATCCGGCGTGCAGCGGCTCGTGCCCCGACCCCCCGCCGGACACGAGGGCGACCTGCCCGGCCACGGGGGCGTCCCGCCGCCGCACGATCCGCCGCTCGACGTCCACGTCCAGCGCCGGGTGCGCCGCGGCCATCCCGCGCAGTGCGTCCGCCACGACCGTACCGGGGCTGTTGATCAGCATCTTCATGCGCATCTCCTGGTGAGGTGAAGGGACGAGTGGGCGAACGGGCGAGCGGGCCGCCTCCTTCGATGATGTCCCGTCAGGGGGTGCGGTGTCGGCACATCGGCGTTCCCGCGGCCGCGGAGCCCACCGGGCCTGCTTCCTCAGCGGCCCCGGCCGCCTCCCCGGCCGCCGCCCCGGCGGGCGAATGGCAGGCGCCGGGGCGGGTAGCCGCGCCGTGAAACGTTCTGCCGGGCGGCCCGGCCACGCCCGTCGTGTGCGGGGCCGCCACCCCGTCCCGGAGGAGCCCGCATGAGGTACACCGAGGTACCGTCCGACCCGGCCGCCCGCCCGCGCCGTACCGGCAAGGCCTGACGATGGGCTCCGGAGCCGCGCAGACGGCACGCAAGGGCGTCCGGTCCGCCGAGCGGGGCGGCCGGGCCCGCGAGGTCACGGCGCGCTGCGGACTGGCAGCGCGCGGAGTGCTGTACGTCCTCGTCGGGGCGCTGGCCGTACGGATCGCCTTCGGCGGCGGAGGCGAGGAGGCGGACCGGCAGGGGGCCCTGCGGGCGCTCACCGGGACCCCCGGGGGCAAGGCCCTGATCTGGGCCGTGGGCATCGGGCTGGTCTGCATGATGCTGTGGCGGCTGTCGGAGGCGGTGTTCGGTGCCGCGGGGCCCGACGGCGGCAAGGCGACCAAGCGGCTGGCGGCGGCGGGCCGGACGGTGTTCTACGCCGCCGCGGCCGTCTCCGTGCTGTCGTTCGCGGCCGGGGGCGGTGGCGGCTCCGGTGACGAGCAGTCGCGCGACACGACGGCGAAGGTCATGGACCTGCCCGCCGGCCGGTGGCTGGTGGGCCTGGCGGGGCTCGCCATCGGCATCGCGGGCGTGGTCATCGCGGTCCAGGCGGCGCGGCGCAGCTTCCGCAAGCACCTCGCGATGGGCGACGCGTCGGACCGGTGGCGCAAGGCCGTCGACTTCCTCGGGGTCGCGGGCGGAATGTCACGGGGCGCGGTGTTCGCCGCGGCCGGCGGCTTCGTCGTGTACGCGGCCGTGCGCTACGACCCGGGGCAGGCGAAGGGCATCGACGCCACCCTGAGGTCGTTCGCCGCGACTCCGGCCGGGCCGTGGCTGCTGGCCGCGGTCGCCGTAGGACTGGTGATGTTCGGGCTGTTCTCCTGGGCGATGGCCCGCTGGCGCGAGGTCTGAACCGCAAGGCCGGACGGTTCCCCCAGCTACAGCCCGCCCGCGACCCGCACCACGGCCCCCGTCGCGTACGACGCGTCCCCGGACAGCAGCCACGACACGGCCCCGGCGATCTCCTCGGGCTGTCCGGCCCGCCCGAGCGGAACGCCCGCCGCGACGCGGGCCGGGCGCTGCGGGTCCTCGTGGAACCCGGTCCAGACCGTGCCCGGCGCCACGCAGTTCACCCGGATCCCGTCCGACGCGACCTCCTTGGCGAGCCCGACGGGGAGCGTGTCGACGCCTGCCTTCGCCGCCGCGTAGTGGACGTACTGGCCCGGACTGCCGAGCGTGGCGGCGGCCGAGGAGATGTTCACCACGGCGCCGCCCCCGGTGCGTGCCATGTCACGTACCGCGCGCCGCGCGCACAGCAGGTAGCCGAGCAGGTTCACCTCGAGGGCAGCCCGCAGGCCGGCCGGGTCGGCATCGGCGAGGCGGCCGTTCGGCCCGCTGACCCCGGCGTTGTTGACCAGGCCGGTGACCGGGCCGAGGGCAGCCGCGGCGCGGTCGAAGAGCCGGTCGACCTCCGCCGCGTCGGAGGTGTTCACGGGCACGGTCAGGGCGCGCCGCCCGGCCTCGCGCACCGCCTCGGCCACCGCTTCCGTTCGGCCTCGGCGTCGGAGCGGTAGCCCACCACGACATCGTGCCCGTCGGCCGCCAGCCGCCGGCACACTGCGGCGCCGATGCCCCTGCTGCCCCCGGTCACCACCGTGACCCTGTGATGATCGATCATGCGGACACCTTACGGACCTGCGGGCGCGAGGCGGCTGCGGGCCCCGCGCCCGGCGCCGTCCCGACGGCCGGAAAGGGCCGGTCGAGGGCTTGTGGCGGAGACCTCGGCCGTACCCCTGTCCAGAACGCGGCGATCACGGGATATCTTGATGTCAAGCAATGTTGCAGACGTGGAGACGTGGAGCGGAGCACCCGGTGACTGACTCGACCATCATCTATACGCACACTGACGAGGCCCCGGCCCTGGCGACCCATTCGTTCCTGCCCGTGGTCCAGGCGTACGCCTCGACGGCCGGCGTGCGGGTGGAGACCCGGGACATCTCGCTGGCGGGGCGCATCATCGCCAGCTTCCCGGAGCGCCTCGAGGAGAGCCAGCGGATCGAGGACGCCCTCGCCGAGCTCGGCGAGCTGGCGAAGACGCCCGAGGCCAACATCATCAAGCTGCCGAACATCTCGGCCTCGATCCCGCAGCTGAAGGCCGCGGTCGCCGAGCTTCAGTCCCAGGGCTACGCGCTGCCGGACTACCCGGACGACCCGCAGACGGACGAGGACAAGGACGTCCGCGCCCGCTACGACAAGATCAAGGGCAGCGCCGTCAACCCGGTCCTGCGCGAGGGCAACTCCGACCGCCGCGCCCCCGCCTCGGTCAAGAACTACGCCAAGGCCCACCCGCACCGCATGGGTGCCTGGACCGCGGACTCCAAGACCAACGTCGCCACCATGGGCGCCGACGACTTCCGCTCCACCGAGAAGTCCGCGGTCGTGGCCGAGGCCGGCAGCCTGCGCATCGAGCACGTCGCCGCCGACGGCACCACCACCGTGCTGCGCGAGTCGGTACCGGTCCTCGCCGGTGAGGTCGTCGACGCGTCCGTCATGCGCGTCGCCGCCCTGCGGACCTTCCTCGACGCCCAGGTCGCCCGTGCCAAGGCCGAGGGCGTGCTGTTCTCCGTGCACCTCAAGGCCACGATGATGAAGGTCTCCGACCCCATCGTCTTCGGCCACGTGGTCCGCGCCTTCTTCCCGAACACCTTCGCGAAGTACGGCGAGGCGCTCGTCGCCGCCGGCCTGTCCCCCAACGACGGCCTCGGCACCATCCTCAAGGGCCTCGACTCCGTCCCGCACCTGGGCGCCGAGATCAAGGCGTCCTTCGAGGCCGAGATCGCCGAGGGCCCGGCCCTCGCGATGGTCGACTCCGACAAGGGCATCACCAACCTGCACGTGCCGTCCGACGTCATCGTCGACGCCTCGATGCCGGCCATGATCCGCACCTCCGGCCACATGTGGGGCCCGGACGGCCAGGAGGCCGACACCCTCGCCGTCCTCCCGGACAGCAGCTACTCCGGCGTGTACCAGGTCGTCATCGACGACTGCCGCGCGCACGGCGCCTTCGACCCGGCGACGATGGGCTCCGTCCCCAACGTCGGCCTGATGGCGCAGAAGGCCGAGGAGTACGGCAGCCACGACAAGACCTTCGAGATCGCCACCGCGGGCACCGTCCGCCTGGTCGACGCCGCGGGCAACACCGTCCTGGAGCAGGAGGTCGCCGTCGGCGACATCTTCCGCGCCTGCCAGACCAAGGACCTGCCGATCCAGGACTGGGTCAAGCTCGCCGTCACCCGCGCCCGCGCGACCGGCGCCCCCGCCGTGTTCTGGCTCGACGAGGACCGCGCCCACGACGCCGTCCTGATCGAGAAGGTCAGGACGTACCTCCAGCAGCACGACACCGAGGGCCTCCAGATCGAGATCATGTCGCCGGTCAAGGCGACCGCGTTCTCCCTGGAGCGCATCCGCCGCGGCGAGGACACGATCTCCGTCACCGGCAACGTGCTCCGCGACTACCTCACGGACCTGTTCCCGATCCTCGAGCTCGGCACCAGCGCCAAGATGCTCTCCGTCGTCCCGCTCATGAACGGCGGCGGCCTGTTCGAGACCGGTGCCGGCGGCTCTGCGCCCAAGCACGTCCAGCAGCTCGTCAAGGAGAACTACCTCCGCTGGGACAGCCTGGGCGAGTTCCTGGCCCTCGCGGTGTCCTTCGAGCACCTCGCCACGACCACCGGCAACGCCCGCGCCCAGGTCCTCGCGGACACCCTGGACCGCGCGACCGGCTCGTTCCTCAACGAGGACAAGTCGCCGAGCCGTCGCCTCGGCGGCATCGACAACCGCGGCAGCCACTTCTACCTGTCCCTGTACTGGGCCCAGGAGCTGGCGAAGCAGACCGACGACGCGCAGCTCGCGCAGGCGTTCGGCGCGCTGGCCAAGACCCTGGCCGAGCAGGAGGAGACCATCGTCGGCGAGCTCATCGCCGTGCAGGGCTCTCCGGTCGACATCGGCGGCTACTTCCAGCCCGACCCGGCGAAGGCCTCGGCCGTCATGCGTCCGTCGGCGACGTTCAACGAGGCGCTGGCCATCCTCGGCTGACACCCGCAGCACACCGTTCCGCCCCGGCCCGGCATCCGCCCGGCCGGGGCGGTCCCGTGTCCCCGCCGCGGCCGGCGAGTGGCCGGGCCGGTTCTGCCGACCGGCAGGGCCTGATGCCCAGCAGGCGGCTCAGCCGGCCGGGCCCGCGGGGGAGTCGAACCGCACCCGGAACAACGCGCCGCCCCCCGGGGCCTGTTCGACGGTCACCGTGGCCCCGTGGGCGTGCGCGATCTGGCGGACCATCGCCAGCCCGAGCCCCGAGCCGGGCAGCGCCCGGGCGGTGTCGGCCCGGTAGAAGCGGTCGAAGACGTAGGGCAGGTCCCCGGCCGGGATACCCGGGCCGTGGTCGCGCACGGTCAGCTCGGGGGCGCGGACAGGCCCGCCGAGCTCCACCTCCACCGGCAGGCCCGGCGGGCTGAACTTGGCCGCGTTGTCCAGCAGGTTGGACAGCAGCCGGGCGAGCCGGGCGGGGACGCCCGGCACCACGGCGGAGGCAGCCTGCGCGGTCGAGACCGTGAACGGCACCCGCGGCCAGTGCGCACGGGCCGCCCCGACCGCGTGCTCCACCAGCGCCGCCAGCCGCACCTGCTCGACCAGCGGCTGCGGCTCCTCGTCCCGCGCCAGCTCGATCAGGTCGTTCACCAGCCCGGTGACCTCCCTCAGCTGCCGCCCCAGGGCGCTCGCCGCCCGGTCCCGCTGAGCGGGCGTCAGCCGCTCGGCACGGGCGAGGAGTTCGGCGTTCGTCCGCAGCGCGGTGAGCGGGGTGCGCAGTTCGTGGGAGGCGTCCGCGACCAGCCGCCGCTGCGCCGCCACGGACTGCTCCAGCTCGCCCAGCATGGTGTTGAAGCTGCGCGCCAGCCGGGTCACCTCGTCCTCCCGCCCGGGCGGCGGGAGTTCGATGCGGTGCCGCGGGTCGCGGGTGGCCGCGATCCGCTCTGCCGTGGCCGTGAGCCGGGCCACCGGCGCCAGCCCCGTACGGGCGACGCCGTAGCCCAGCGCGGCCGCCAGCAGCACCCCGGCGGCCCCCACCAGCACCAGCAGCCGGGCGGCCTGCCGGATCCCCTCCTCGACCGTGTCGGCGCGCAGCGCGACCTGGAGCGCCAGGCCCCTGCCGTACGGGGTCGTCAGCATCCGCGCCGGATGGCCGGACAGGGTGAAGTCCGTGGAGTACGCGTTCCGCTCGCCCGCCGCGACCTGCCGGGCGGCCCCGGACACCGGCAGCAGGTACGGCGGTCCGGGGTCCCGCCCGGGGTCGGCGGGCACCACCTCCGCGCAGGCGGGGGCGGCCAGGAACCGGCACTCGCCCGCGATCGTCCCCGGCTCCGCGTCCCGGTGCTGCTGGGCCACCAGCCGCGCCGACTGGGTGAGGTTCAGGTCCAGCTGGCGGTAGAGCTCGTACCGGACGATGAAGAAGGCCGCGGTGCACACGCCCACGGTCACGAGCGCCACGGCGGCGGCAGCCGCCAGCGCCAGTCGGGTGCGCAGCGGGCGCCGCCTGCGCCAGCGCCCGCCCAGCCGCCGCCGGCCGCCCTGCGGCAGCGGGCCCGTACCGCCGCTCACGCGGTGTCCAGGCGGTAGCCGACGCCGTGGACGGTGTGCACCAGCCGGGGCTCCCCGGCGGCCTCCAGCTTGCGCCGCAGATAACCCACGTACACCGCCAGCGAATTCGAGTCGGGCCCGAAGTCCCGCCCCCACACCAGCTCCAGGACGAGCTCCCGCGGCAGCACCTGCCCCGGATGCCTCAGCAGCAGCTCCAGCAGCGCGGCCTCGGTCCGGCTGAACTCCAGCGGTCGCTGCCCGCGCCGGCCCGTCCGGGTCTGCGGATCCAGCACCAGGTCCGCGAAGGCGAGCGGCCCCGCCGCCCCCGCCGGATCGGGGGCGGCCCGCCGCAGCAGCGCCCGGACCCGGGCCACCAGCTCGTCCAGCGCGAACGGCTTGACCAGGTAGTCGTCGGCCCCCGCCTCCAGCCCGTCCACCCGCTCGCTGACCGAGTCCCGTGCCGTGAGCACCAGTACGGGCGTCCGGTCGCCCATCGCCCGCAGCTGCCGGCACACCCCGAGTCCGTCGAGCACCGGCATCATCACGTCCAGCACGAGAGCGTCGGGCTGCCACGAGGCCACCTCGGACAGCGCCGCCAGCCCGTCCGCGGCGCCCCGCACCTCGTACCCCTCCACCGCCAGCCCGTCCTCGACCGCCGCCCGCACCTCGGGCTCGTCGTCCACGACCAGAATTCGATTCCGCATGGACAAAGACTGCCAAACGCGGCTCCAAGAGGGCGTTTATGCAGGTCGTGGGCAGGAAGTGCGGCTCCTCGCCGACGCGATCGGCCTCCTCCTCGCAGACGTGGCCACCTCCGCTACGCGACACCCGAGATCGCTGCGGCTTCCTCGCGCCTTGTTCTGGCAGAGGCCCCCACTCTGTGGTGTGGGGCCCGCCCCGGGGTGTCGGGGCGGGCGCCCACGTCCCGGACTGAGGGCTGCTACGTCGGAAGATTGAGGGTTATAGGGCTGCCGTCCGCGGGCTTCTTGATCGGAAAATTCTTGACCTTGTACGTATTCGTGTCGCCATCCTCATCTTCGCAGACCACCTTGGCAGTGACGGTCGTGCCGTTGTTCGGAATTCCCGTGAGCTTGATCGTGTACTGTTCGACCCTTTCCTCGCCGGCCGGTTCGTCCGACCCGGCAGTCCCCTTCTTGGGGGTTATTACCACTTCCTTCGGTATTGACTCGCCGAATTGGGCGCAGCTCACCGTTCCGGTGATGGTGACCTTCACGGCGGCGTGTGCTGTGCCGATTGAAGCCACGGATGCAGCGAGCGCCAGTGAGGCCGCGACCGCGACGGGACTGAGTGCATTTCTTTTGATGCTGCTGAAGTTCCGCATTTCAGACTCCCGTACTGATTTCAGACGGCTTTGTCGAGAGTGTCTGACCGTGTGAGAGGCAGGTCGCAACGTTGAACTGCGAATGTTCGACGTGCGCCGTCATGCGGGCTTGTGCGCCTGCCGCTGAGGGGTACACCCGGCCCCTGATTCGTGCATGTGGGGGCGGCTGGGATCACGCCGAATAACATCGGCCCGCAGGTGCCTTCCCAGCTTCTGCCCGATGCGCGCAGCGCGCCACCCGGCGCGGTCGGCGGGGCGGAGACCGGAGGTCCGCCGTGCTGAAGAGGCGGCGCGCGTTCGCACCGTGCGCAGGCCGTGACCGAGCGGCGCCCGAAACGTGACTCCCGTATTGGCTCTTGAGCTGCGGCGATCGGTCGCGAGTGGCCGGATCGGCTCTTAGAACGTTCTTAAAGCTGTCCGCGAGTGTGCGGGCATGAGCACACCACTCTCCGTCGTGATCGGTGCCGGCGGCACCGGCGGTCACATCTATCCCGGCCTCGCCCTCGCCGAGGCGCTGCGCCGGGCCGCGCCCGGAGCCGTGATCTCGTTCATCGGGACCGAGCGGGGCCTGGAGACCGAGCTGATCCCCGCGGCCGGATACCGGCTGCACACCGTCGACATGATCCCCTTCGATCCCGCGCTGGGCGCGAGGCGGTACCTGCTGCCCGCGGCGCTGCTGCGCTCGGCCGGGCAGGCCCGTGCCGTGCTGCGCAGACAGCGGGCCCAGGTCGTCGTCGGCATGGGCGGCTACCCGAGCGCACCCGCGGTGCTCGGCGCCCGCTTCGCCGGGATCCCGGCGCTCATCCACGAGTCCAACGCCGTGCCGGGCCGGGCCAACCGGTTCGCGGCCCGCCTCACCCCGCACATCGCCGTCGCCTTCGACCGCAGCCGCGCCCTGCTGGTCGGCGGCGACCGGGCGCTGACCACCGGCATGCCGATCGCCGCCGCCCTGGCCCGGCCCGACCTGCACGCACTGCGCGACGAGGCCCGGCGGGCCCTGCGGATACCGGACGGGGCCCGGCTCGTGGTGTTCAACGGCGGCAGCCTGGGCGCCGCCCGGCTCACCGAGGCCGCCACCGGCCTGGCCCGCCGCTGGCAGGGGCGCGACGACGTACGCCTGCTGGTCAAGACCGGGCCCGCGGCGCTGGACGCCGCGCGCCGGGTCCTCGAGGACTGCGGCGGGGACCGGATCGCGCGGGCCGTGCCGTACCTGGACCGGATGGACCTCGTCTACGCCGCCGCCGACCTCGTGGTCTGCCGGGCCGGTTCGGCGACCGTCGCCGAACTCGCCGCCACCGGCGTCCCGGCCGTCCTCGTGCCCTACCCGTACGCCCCCGGCGACCACCAGACCCACAACGCCCGCGTGCTCGGCGACGCGGGGGCCGCGCTGCTGCTGCCCGACGCCGGGACCACCGCCGCGAAACTCGCCGATCTGCTCGGACCGCTGCTCGCCGATCCCGCCCGGCTCGCCGCCATGCGCGGCGCCGCCGACCCAGGGCCGCACGCCCGCGCCGCCGAACTCCTCGCCGCCGAGGTCCTGAAGCTCGCCGGCCACCCCGCCCCCGCCGTCCCGGCCACCCCCACCGCACTGGAGCGCACATGAACCCCGAACACCCCGCCGCCCACGACTGGTCCGGCCGCACCGTCCTCGTCACCGGAGCCGAGGGCTTCATCGGCTCCACGCTCGTCGACCTGCTCGCGGCCCGCGGCGCCCGGGTCCGCGCCTTCGTCCACTACAAGCCGTACGCCGAGAAGGGCCACCTCGCCCGCCACCTCGGCCCCGGCAGCACCGTGGAGATGCTCGCGGGCGACGTCCGCGACGCCGGCCGGGTGAGCGACGCCGTGCAGGGCTGCGACACCGTCTTCCACCTCGCCGCCCTCATCGGCATCCCGTACAGCTACGCCTCGCCCGGCGCGTACGTGCAGACCAACGTCACCGGCACCGAGAACATCGCCGAGGCCTGCCGCCGGCACGGCGTGCGCCGCCTGGTCCACACCTCCACCAGCGAGGTGTACGGCACCGCCCGCGTCGCGCCGATCCCCGAGAGCCACCCGCTCCAGCCGCAGTCCCCGTACTCCGCGTCGAAGATCGGCGCCGACATGATGGCGCTCTCCTTCCACCACGCCTTCGAGCTGCCCGTGACGGTCGTACGGCCGTTCAACACCTACGGCCCGCGGCAGTCGGCGCGCGCCGTGATCCCGGCCATCCTCGCCCAACTGCACTCCGGGGCAAGGGAGATCAAGCTCGGCTCGCTCACCCCGACCCGCGACTTCACGTACGTCACCGACACCGCCGAGGGCTTCCTCGCGGTCGCCGGGTGCGACCGGGCGCTCGGCGAGGTGGTCAACCTCGGCAGCGGGCAGGAGATCTCCATCGGGGACCTCGCCCGCGCCCTGATCACCGCGTCCGGCCGCGACGCGCAGGTCGTCGCGGACCCGGCCCGGCTGCGGCCCGCGGGCAGCGAGGTGGAGCGGCTCCTCTCGGACAACTCCCGCGCCCGGGAGTGGGCCCGCTGGCAGCCGCAGGTGGACCTGGCGGAAGGGCTGCGCCGCACCTCGGACTGGATCGCCGGGAACCTGCACCTCTTCGCCCCGGACCGCTACCAGGTGTGAGCGCCGCGCACCGGCTCACTCGCCGTCCCGCCCCGCCTCCATCCCGGTCAGCAGCAGCGCGATGTCGTCGGGCCGGTCGGCGGCCTGCCGGGCCTCGCTGATCAGCCGGTCCGCGACCTCCCCCAGGGGGGCCGGACCGGCTGCGGCCAGGGCCGCGCGCAGCCGCTCCACCCCGAGGTCGATGTCCTCGGCCGCGTGCTCCACCAGCCCGTCCGTGTACAGGGCCAGGATCGCGCCCGGGGCCAGGGTCAGCTCGGTGACGGGGTAGACGGCCTCGGGGTCCACCCCGAGCACCACGCCGCCGGGCAGGTCCAGGACCTCGGTACGGCCGTCGGGATGGCGCAGCAGCGGCTGCGGGTGTCCGGCCCGGACGGCCCACAACCGGCCCGACGCCGGGTCGAGGCGCAGGTAGCAGCAGCTCGCGAACTGCCCGGGATCCAGGCCGATCAGCAGCCGGTTGGTGCCGGTGAGGACTTCCTGCGGGGAGTTGCCGCTGAGGGCGAAGGCGCGCAGCGCGCTGCGCACCTGCCCCATGGTGGCCGCCGCCGACACCCCGTGGCCCTGAACGTCGCCGATGACGAGCGCGAGCTGTCCACCGCCCGTCTCGACCACGTCGTACCAGTCCCCGCCGACGTCCATCCCCTCGGTGCCGGGCAGGTACCGGCCCACCGTCGCGACGTGCTCCACCACCGGCAGCCGGTGCGGCAGCAGGGCGTCCTGGAGGCCGCGGGCGAGCGCGGCCTCGCTGTCGTAGCGCTGGGCGCGCTCGAGCGCCTGGGCGATCAGCCCGGCGAGCGCGGTGAGGACCGTACGCTCCTCCGGGCTGAAGCCCCGCGGCCCGTCGAAACCGAGGATGCAGGAGCCCACGGGCCGCCCCGAGGCGATGAGCGGCAGGAAGGCGCGGGCGCCGACGCTGGCGTCCAGCGGGATGCCCGGATAGGCGGCGGACAGGTGTTCCATGGACTCGAAGAACAGCGGCCGGCCGGAGGTGAGGGCCTCGACGCCGGGCAGCCGGGCGTCGAGCCCCACGCCGTCGAAGCGGTCCAGGAAGCCCTGCGGGAAGCCGGTCTCCCAGGCCAGGTACAGGTGGCGCTCGTTGAGCAGGTAGATCGCCAGCTGGCGGCCGCCGAAGGCGGGCAGCAGCTCCTGGGTGACGACGGCGGAGACCTGGCGGGCCGTCACGGCCTCGGTGAGGGCGATGGCGAGGGCGACCGGGCGGTAGAGCGCCGAGGCCCGGTCGGCGGGGGAGCCGAGCCCGGCGTCGGACCGGACCGCGGAGCCCCGCTCGTACATCGGGTGCTCGGCGACGCTGAAGGTGACGGTGACCCCGCTGCGGCCCGGGTGGAGCACGACCGACAGCCAGTCCCGGGTCGTCCGGCGGGCGACGAAGGAGACGGGGTCCCCGGAGAGCAGCACGGACCGGAAGTAGTCCTCGTACGCCGGATGGCCGAGCCAGGGCAGGGCCTCCCAGAGCACCTTGCCGACCAGCTCGGCGTGCCCGAGGCCCAGCAGCCCGTCCGAGCTGTGGTTGGCGTACGTGACCCGCCCGAGGCGGTCGATCGACACGACGGCCTGCGGGAGGCGCTCGGCGGCGTCCCCCGGGAAGGTGCCCATGCCGGGGTCCAGCAGGAAACCGGTCACTCGCCGCCCGGCACCGGCGGTCAGTTCGAGCAGCAGCGGCTGGCCTTCGAGGCCGCGCAGCGGCACCCGCCGCGTGTCCGGACCGCCCGGCTCGGCGAGGGCGAGGGCGGCCGCCCACACCCCGTACCGGTCCTCCGGCGCCCAGGCGGCGGTCAGGGTGGCGACCGTGCCGTCGAACTCCGCGGGGTCGACCCCCGACAGGGCGCACAGCTGGGCGTCCGCGGTGATCGCCCCGGAGTCGAGGTCCCACTCGAAGCGCCCGATGCGCACGGGGGGCGAAGCGGGCGGCGGCACCTGGAGGCACAGCGGCTCGCCGTCCCACTCCACGGGGATGCCGTTGGCCCACATGCGCGCCAGCTGCGCGCCGAGCCGGTCCGCCCCCTCCCGCAGGGCGAGCCGGTCGGCCTTGCTGACCTGGAGCCCCGGGGTGGCCGGACGGAGCACGAACAGCACCCCGAAGCGCTGGCGCCCGCCGCCGACCGGCTCGTACAGCGAGCTGAAGGGGAACGGCAGCCCGGCCATCAGCTGCGGGAACAGGCGCATGCCCTCCTCGGCGTCGGTCAGGTGCACCGACTGCCCCGAGCGGAACGCCTCGGCCACCGGGTACGGGCGGTTCACGTGCATCCGCCACCACGGGCCGAACAGCGGTCCCGGCAGGCCCGCGACCACCGCCATCCGCATGAGGCCGCGGGCACGGGAGCGCAGGTACACCCCGCCGGCGTATCCGCCGACGGACTCGGTCGTGCTCACCGTGGCCTGGGCGAGAGCCAGGGACAGCACGTCCAGCCGTCCGGCCGGTGGCTCGCTCCCCGGCCCGTTCCCGTCGCGCGCCGTGTGCCCGGCCACGCCGTACCCGGTCACACAGCCAGGATGCGCCACGGCGGGCGGCCCGCGCATCTTGCCGCTTCCGTCCGCGCCGCGGCGACACCACCCATGGGTGTCCCGTAGCCCCTGGTGGATCAGCGCACGGCGTCGGATGCGGTGCATCGCGAGGCGGAGGAGCATCCGCATGCCGGGTGTATTCGGACGTTCCGACAACGCAGCGAGGTGCCGTAGCCGGCGTCGTGCGCCCGCCGGGGGTTACGGGACAGCCTTTAGGGTGGGCGTGTGAACCTGGGTGCGGCCCCGCTCCTGCCGGTCGGACCGGCCCTCGGGGTCTTCATGGCGGTGCTGCTGGCGGTGGCGGCCGCGGTCGTGGCGTACGGCCGGCTGGGTGCGGGGACGACCCCGGGCGCCCGGGCCCGGCCGGTGCTGACCGCCGGGCTGCGGGCCGCCGTGCAGCTCGCGGTGGTCTCGTACCTGATCACCTGGGTGGTCCGCGCGGTCCCGGCGCTCTTCGTCTTCCTGCTGCTCATGTTCGCCGTGGCCGTACGCACCAGCGGCCGCCGGTTGACGGACAACTCCACCTGGTGGCTGACGGCGGTTCCGCTCGCCCTCGGGGTCGTCCCGCCCGTCGCGGTGCTGCTGCTCACCGGCCTGCTGCCGGTCCGCGGACTCGCCCTGATCCCGGTCACCGGGATCCTGATCGGCGGCGCCATGACCGCGACGGTGCTGGCGGGGCGGCGGGCGCTGGACGAACTGGAGACCCGGCGGGGCGAGGTCGAGGCCGCGATGGCGCTGGGCTTCGCGGACCGGGAGGCGCGCCTGGAGATCGCCCGTCCCGCCGCGTCCGACGCCCTGCTGCCCGCCCTCGACCAGACCCGTACGGTCGGGCTGGTCACCCTGCCGGGGGCGTTCGTCGGGATGCTGCTGGGC
Source organism: Streptomyces sp. NPDC037401 (assembly GCF_055602345.1). Taxonomy (NCBI): domain Bacteria; kingdom Bacillati; phylum Actinomycetota; class Actinomycetes; order Kitasatosporales; family Streptomycetaceae; genus Streptomyces; species Streptomyces sp. NPDC037401. Next base: position 14,301 of record NZ_JBVJWO010000003.1, on the reverse strand, counting down.
GGGGCGGGCCCGCTGTCCGCCGGCGCCGTGCAGCTCTTCGTCCTGGTCGCCCTGCTGGCGGTGGAGGCGGTGGCCGTCCTCGCCACCGTCGAGCTGGTGGCCCGCCACCGCCTCCGCCGCTGACCCGTACGCCGCTCAGTGCGGGTCGGGGTGGCGCAGCAGCCGCAGCGCGTTGCCGACCACCACCAGCGTCGACCCCTCGTGGACCAGGACGGCCGGCCCGATGCCCAGGCCCAGCACGGTCGCCGGGACGAGCACCGCGACGATGCCGAGGCTCAGCCACAGGTTCTGCCGGATGATCCGGGCGGCCCGGCGGCTGAGCCCGGTGATGAACGGCAGCCGCCGCAGGTCGTCCGACATCAGGGCGATGTCGGCCGTCTCCAGGGCGACCGCCGAACCCGCCGCGCCCATCGCCACGCCCACGCTCGCGCCGGCCATCGCCGGGGCGTCGTTCACGCCGTCGCCGATCATCGCCGTACGGCCCGAGGCCCGCAGCCGGGTGACGGCGCCCGCCTTGTCCTGCGGCAGCAGCCCGCCGCGGGCCTCGTCGATGCCCACGAGGGCGGCGACGGACTCCGCCACCCGCTGGTCGTCACCGGAGAGCATCACCGTGCGGGTGACGCCGAGTTCCCGCAGCCGGGCCACCGTCGCGGCCGCCTCGGGCCGCGGGGTGTCCATCAGGCCGAGCACCCCGAGGTGGCGCTCCCCGTAGCGGACGGCCATGGTGGTGCGCCCGGCGGCCGACAGCTGCTCGGCCCGCTCCCGCAGGGCGGGCGGGACCGGCGTGCCGGCCTCGTCGAACCCGGCCAGGCTGCCGATGCGGACCTCCGTGCCGCCGATCCGCCCCGAGACGCCCCGCCCGACCAGGGCCCGTACGTCCTCGGCCTGCGGGACGGGCCGCGCCGGGTCCAGGTGCTCCGGGGCGTCGCGGACCACGGCCTGGGCGAGCGGGTGGTCGCTCAGCCGCTGTACGGCCACCGCGGTGCGCAGCAGCTCGGCGCGGTCGGAGCCCTCGGCGGGCAGGATGTCGGTGAGCCGGGGACGGCCCTCGGTGAGCGTGCCCGTCTTGTCGAAGGCGATGGTGTGCAGCCGCCCGAACTCCTCCAGCGGCGCCCCGCCCTTGACCAGGACCCCGCCGCGGGCGGCCCGTCCCACCGCGCTCAGCACGGCGGCGGGGGTGGCGATGGCCAGGGCGCACGGGCTCGCCGCCACCAGGACGGCCATCGCCCGGTAGAAGGTCTGGTCGAACGGCTCGCCGGTCAGGGCCCCGTACAGCAGCAGCACGGCGACGAGGGCGAGCACGGCGGGTACGAAGATCCGCTGGAAGCGGTCGGTGAAGCGCTGTGTGGGCGACGTGCGCTCCTCCCCCTCCTGCACCATCCGCACCACGCGGCTCAGGGTGTTGTCCGCGGCGAGACGGGTGACGACGATCTCCAGCGAGCCCGCGCCGTTGACCGTGCCCGCGAAGACCCGGCTCCCGGCGGGTACCGCGCCGGGCAGTGCGAGGGCCTCGGCGACGGCGGCGACGGGCCGCTTGTCGGCCGGCACGCTCTCGCCGGTGACGGGGGACTGGTCCACGCTGCTGGTCCCGGCGGCCACGAAGCCGTCGGCCGGGATGCGGGTGTGGGGGCGTACGGCCACCCGGTCGCCCACGACGAGCTCGGCCACCGGGACCTCGGTGGCGGTGCCGGTGGCGGTGCCGGGGGAGCCGGCGTCCGACGGGGCGCCGTCGCGCAGCAGCAGGGCGGTGGGCGGGGCCAGGGCGCCCAGGGCCTCGATCGAGCGCCGGGCACGGCCCGTCACGTACCCCTCCAGGGCGTGGCCGAGGCTGAACAGGACGAGCAGGACCGCGCCCTCCTCCCAGCGGCCGATCGCCGCCGCGCCCGCGGCGGCGACGAGCATCAGGAAGTCGACCTGGAAGGCGCCGCGGCGCAGGCTCTGCAGGGCTTCGCGCAGGGTGAAGAACCCACCGAAGGCGTAGGCGGCCATGAACAGGGGCGGGGCGCCGAGGAAGAGCCCGCCGACCCAGGCGGCGAGGGCGAGCAGGGCACTGAACAGTTCCGCACGCTCCCCGAGGAAGCCGTGCCGGTGGGTGGCCGTCGCCTTCTCGGCGCCCTTCGGGCGCTTGGTGTTCTTCGGGGTCTTCGCACTCTTGGCAGTACTCGTGACAGCACTCATGGGATTAAGATATCAGTAGATCTAAATATATGAATATCTGGAGGTGTGGATATCGTGATCTCGAGTCGTACAGTGGGCCGGTGGAACAGACACCCGGCACCGGCCCCCTCATCTCCGAGACCTCCGCGGCGGCCGTCGCCGAGGTCATGCAGGGCCTCGCCGCCCCCGCCCGCATCCGCATCCTCGACCGGCTGCTGCGCTCGCCCTGCTCCGTCGGCGAACTGGCCGAGGACCTCGGCCTCGGCCAGCCCACCGTCTCCAACCACCTGCGCCTGCTGCGCCACCTCGGACTGGCCTCCGGTCGCCGCTCCGGCCGCAGCGTCGTCTACGGACTCCACGACGAGCACGTCGCCGAACTCCTCCGTCAAGTCCTGGCCCACGTACGGCACGACCTGACACAGTGAGGCCGTGCGCGTACTCATCGTGACGGCCGGATCCTGGGGCGACGTCGCCCCCTACACCGGGCTGGGCACGCGCCTGAAAACCGCGGGCCACGACGTCGTCCTCGCCACCCACACCCGGTTCGAGGACGCGGTCACCGCCTGCGGGCTGGGCTTCCGCGCCCTGCCCGTCGACCCCCGCGACGAGCTCGCGTCGGCCCTCGGGCAGGGGCTCGCGGAGGCGGTCAGCCCGCCGGTCGCCATGGCCCGCGTGATCCGGATGGCCCGCACCTTCATGCCCCGGCTGACGGCCGGCGTGGCCGCGGCCGTGGGCCGGGGAGCGGACGTCGTGCTGTCCGCCACCGTCACCGACCCGATGTGCGCGGTGCTCGCCGAGGCGCACGGCCTGCCCGCCCTCGGCGTCTACCTCCAGCCGATCGCGCCCACCGCGGCCTTCCCGCCCCTGGTCACCGGCGCCGGATCCCTCGGCCGGCACGGCAACCGGCTGGCCGCCCGCGCACTGTGGACCGCCGCCGACCGCATGTTCGCCCCGGCCGTCGGCGAACTGCGACGCGACCTGGGCCTGCCCCCGCGCCGGTTAGCCGGACCGCTCGGCCTCGACCGGAACCGCGCCGTCCACCACGGATTCAGCCCGCTCGTCGTCCCCAGGCCCGCCGACTGGCCCGACGGCCACCGGATCGGCGGCTACTGGTGGCCCGAACCCCCGCCCGGCTGGCAGCCCGACCGCAGGCTCCTCGACTTCCTCGCCGCCGGACCGCCCCCGGTCTTCGCCGGCTTCGGCAGCTTCGTCACCGCCGACCCGGAACGCCTGAGCACCCTCCTCGCCCGCGCCCTGCGCAAAGCGAAGGTCCGCGGCATCGTCCAGGCGGGCTGGAGCGGGCTGCACGCCGAAGGCGACGACCTCCTCACCGTCTCCGAGGTGCCGCACTCCTGGCTCTTCCCGCGCACGGCCGCCGTGATCCACCACGCGGGCGCCGGCACCACCGCGGCCGGGCTGCGCGCCGGAGTCCCGTCCGTACCCGTACCCGTCCAGCTCGACCAGCACTTCTGGGCCGCGCGCCTGACGGCCCTCGGCACCGCCCCCACCGCCCTGCGCTACCAGCGGCTCACCGCGGACCGGCTGGCCGACGCGGTCCGACGCGCCGTCACCGAACCGGCCTTCCGGGCCCGCAGTGCCCGGCTCGCGGCCGGAATCGCCGCCGAGGACGGCGCAGCGCCGGTCCTGGCCGCCCTGGACCGGCTCGGTTAGGCAACCTTCGTGCGGGACGCGCCCGGGTCAGCCGGCGCCGGGCCCCGTCAGCCGGTGCAGCCGCAGCGCCAGCTGGAGTTCGAGGGTGCGGGCCGGCGTGTTCCAGTCCGCACCGAGCAGGGTGCGGACCCGGTCCAGCCGCTGCACGACGGTGTTCACGTGCACGTGCAGCACCTCCTTCGTCCGGGTGAGGCTCGAGCCCTCGGCGAAGTAGGTGCCCAGCGTGTGCACCAGTTCCGTGCCGCGCTCCGCGTCGTAGTCCAGCACCGGGCCCAGCACCCCGTGCACGTACGACGGCAGATCCGCCCGGTCGCCGAACAGCAGTCCCACGAACCCCAGGTCCGCCAGCGCAGCACCCTGCCCGGCGTGGCCCAGGGCCCGCAGCGCCGACAGGCAGCGCCGCGCCTCGGCGTACGCCGCCAGCAGCTCGCCGGGACCGGACGCGGGCCCCGCAGCCCCCACCGTCACCGGCGCCTCCACCAGCGCCCCCAGCCGCCCGGCCAGGTCCTGAGCCGCGGGGCCGGGCACCTCGGCCGGACCGATCAGCACCACCGCGTCGTGGTGCAGACCCGCCAGGCCGCGCCGTGCGTGCGCCATGCGGGCTGCCGCCGACAGCAGCCGCCGCGGCGCCACCCCCTCCGCCGCCACCACGAACACCGCCTGCCCGCGCGACAGATGGAGACCGAGCCGGCGGGCCCGGCGCGCGAGACCCGCCGGGTCGGCGGTCCCGGACAGCAGGTCGTTGAGCAGCTCGCCGCGGATCCGGTCCTCCGCCTCCGCGACCGACCGCCCCAGGAGCAGCAGCAGCGCCGTCACCACGCTGGCCCGTTCGAACAGCAGCCGGTCGGCGTCGCCGAGCGCGGCCGGGCGGGTCAGCGCGATGCTCCCGAGCGGCTCCGGACCGGCCACCACGGCGCACAGCCAGCTGCCCTCCGCGAGGACCGCCCGGCCGCTGGACCGGGACGCGGCCACCGCGGCCGCGGGCGGGCTCTTCGGCCCCTCGCCGGCCCGGGCCAGTTCCGTTCCCTCGCTGTCGTGCACCACGATCCCGCCGTCGAGCAGACCGGCGAGGGCGAGCGCCACGTCGCTGACGTCGCCGCCGCGCAGCACCAGATCGGTCAGCTGGTCGTGAGCCCGCTCGGCCCGGCGCATGGCCTCGCTGTGCGCGCGGATCGTGTCCGAGGCGGCGTTCAGCTCCACCAGCGCGGTCCGCGTCTCCTCCAGCAGCCGGGCGCCGTCGATCGCGATGGCCGCGTGGTCGGCCAGCGAGGACAGCAGGGCGACCTCGTCGGCGGTGAACCCGCGCGGCGCGCGGTCGGCCGCGTACAGCACCCCGATGATCCGGGCGCCCACCCGGAGCGGGACGCCGAGGATCGCCCGCAGCCCCTCCTCGGCGACCGCGCCGTCGATGGCGTCCGTGTGCCGGAAACGCGTGTCGGCCTGGTAGTCGCCGGTGACGTACGGCCGTGCCGTCTGCGCGACCAGGCCCCCGAGCCCCTCGCCGAGGCCCAGCCGCACCTGCTGGAAGGCCGCCGCCACCGACCCGTCGGTGACCCGCATGTACGTGTCGCCCGCCGCCTCGTCGTTCAGCGAGAGGTACGTGACGTCCGTACCGAGCAGCAGCTTGGCCCGGCGCACGATGGCCCGCAGCACCGCGTCCAGGTCCCGCAGGCCCGCGAGGTCGCTGGCCGTGTCGAACAGCGCGGTGAGCTCCGCCTCCCGGCGCCGGTGCTGGCCGATGGTCCGCCGGATGCGCAGCGCCACCTCGGCGGCCTCCTCGACGGCGGCGAGCGCGGCGGCCGGCAGCCCGGCCTCCCGCGCCTCGGCGGCCGGGCGGGCGAAGTCCTCGGCGGGCGCGCCGTCGGCCAGCAGGTCCAGCAGCCGGCGCAGTCCGGCGAGGGCGGTCTCGGAACCGGGGGCTGTCACGGTGGGGAGCATACGTCGCCCCTCTCCGGGGGATGGGAGCGCCGTACGGCTCCGGGAGGAAGCCGCACGGCGCGGGACGGGGGCGAGCCGGCGAACGCCGGTGCGCCGGTCAGCTGTTGAGCGGGTCCCGGGACCGGTGCCCGGCCGCGGCCCGGCTGCCCGCCGGGTCGGCGGCCGTCTTCCCGGCCGTCGCACCGGCACTCTCCCCGCCGGCGTCCGCCGCGCCGAGACTGCGCCCGCGGGTCTCCCCGGCCAGGAACACCGTCACCACGGTGACGAGGGCCGCCGCGCACAGGTACACCGACACCGGCAGCGAGGAGTCGTACTCCTTGAGCAGTTCGACGGCGATGATCGGGGCGAGCGCGCCGCCGATGATGGAGGCGAGCTGGGAGCCCATCGAGGCGCCCGAGTAGCGGACTTCGGTGTCGAACATCTCGGAGATGAAGGCCGCCTGCGGCCCGTACATCGCGCCGTGGAACAGCAGCCCGACGGTGACCGCGAGGGCGATGACGGGGAACGACCGGGTGTCGAGGAGCGCGAAGAAGGCGAACGCCCAGCCCGCCATGCCGACCGCACCGATCAGCGTCACCGGTCTGCGGCCGATCCGGTCGGACAGCGCGCCCCACAGAGGGATGGTGACGAAGTGCACCGCCGAGCCGATGAGCACCGCGTTCAGGGCCTGGCTCTTCGGCAGTTCCAGGTGGACGGTCACGTACACGAGCAGGAAGGCCGTGACGATGTAGTACGAGACGTTCTCGCCGAGCCGGGTCCCGATGGCGGTCAGCACCTGCCGGCGGCTGGTGCGGAAGACCTCGACGACCGGGGGACGGGCCGTCTCGCCCGCCGCGCTGCGCGCCGCGGCCTTCTCCTGGGCGGCGAGGAACACCGGCGACTCGGAGACGGAGATCCGTATCCACAGGCCGATCACCACGAGCACTCCGGAGAGCAGGAAGGGGATCCGCCAGCCCCAGGCGAGGAAGGCCTCGTCGGACTGGACCGCGGCCAGCAGCGCGAGCACGCCGGTCGCCAGCAGGTTCCCGCCGGGCGCACCCGCCTGCGGCCAGGAGGCCCAGAAGCCTCGGCGGCGGTCGTCGCCGTGCTCGGACACCAGCAGGACGGCCCCGCCCCACTCCCCGCCGAGCGCGAAGCCCTGCACCAGCCGCAGCAGGGTCAGCAGCACCGGCGCACCGGCTCCGATCGTCGCGTGCGTGGGCAGCAACCCCATTGCGAACGTCGCCCCGCCCATCATCAGCAGGCTCACGACCAGCAGCTTCTTGCGGCCGATCCGGTCACCGAAGTGCCCGAAGACCACCCCTCCCAGCGGCCGGGCGGCGAAGCCCACGGCGTAGGTGAGGAAGGCGAGCAACGTGCCGGTGAGCGGGTCGCTGGCCGGGAAGAACAGGGTGTTGAAGACCAGCGCGGCGGCAGAGCCGTACAGGAAGAAGTCGTACCACTCGACGGTGGTGCCGACGAGGCTGGCCGTGACGATCCTTTTGATGCCTGACCGGGCCGGCGCAGCCGTTGCGGGGGAGACCATGAGCACCACTTCCAGGCGTTGGGCGGGGACGTTGCGTGTCGGCACAACGTAGAAGTCCCCAGGTCGCGGGCCTATGTGGCCGACCATCACAATCAGGCATCCCCCTGTGTGCCCGCCCACCACACCGCGCCGGCCACCGCGCCCCGCCGCCCCTGCCGCGATGGCCGCCGGCCCCGCGCCGGGTCTGGCGTCGACCAATGCGTCGAGACACCGCACACTCCTGTATAAGGGTCCGCGTACCGGCGCGGACGCAGGGAAGTGACCGCCGTGCTGGAAGTCCCGCTGTGGCTCTGGGGAGCCTTCGCCGCGACCGTGGTGGTGTCGCTGGCGGTAGACCTGCTGGCCCACCGCACCGCACACGTCATCGGCTTCAAGGAGGCCGCCGCCTGGAGCTGCCTGTGGGTGGGCCTCGCCCTGGCCTTCGGCGCCGTGGTCTTCCTGGTCCTCGGCACGACGGCGGGTACCGAGTACACGACCGCGTGGCTGCTGGAGAAGAGCCTGTCGGTCGACAACCTCTTCGTGTTCGCCGTGATCTTCGCCTACTTCAAGGTGCCCCGTGCCTACCAGCACCGCGTGCTCTTCTTCGGCGTCATGGGAGCCCTGGTCTTCCGGGGGATCTTCCTCTCCCTCGGTGTGGCCGTGGTCAGCCGTTTCACGGCCGTGCTGTTCGCCTTCGCCGCGGTTCTCTTCTACAGCACGTACAAGCTGCTCAAGGACGAGCAGGACAGCTTCGACCCGGGCAAGAGCCTCGCCGTACGCATGCTCCGCAAGATCATCCCGGTCCGCGACGAGTACGCCGGCACGAAGTTCTTCGTCAGAGAGGCGGGCAAGCGGATGGCGACCCCGCTCCTCGCGGTGATCGCCGCGATCGAGGCCGCCGACCTGATCTTCGCCGTGGACAGTGTCCCGGCCGTCCTCGCCGTGAGCGACGACGCCTTTGTCGTCTACACCAGCAACGCCTTCGCCATCCTCGGCCTGCGCGCCCTGTACTTCATGCTCGCAGGGCTCCTGGACCGCTTCCACTACCTCAACAAGGGCCTGGCGATCATTCTCGCCTTCATCGGCATCAAGCTCATCCTGCAGGCATCGCACAAGCTGATCAGTCCGGGCATCCCCGAGATCCCCTCCCCGGTCAGCCTGGGCGTCATCGTCGCCGTCCTGGCGGGTTCTGTGGTGCTCAGCCTCAGGAGGCCGGACCCGGCGGCCGCACTTCCCGATTCGGGAAAAACGTCATATCGTAAAAATATGGTCAAAACCAAGCGTGAGGTCGACGCCTACACGTGTCCGACCTGCAAAGAGCCAGTCGCCGCCACGGTCCATCGCACGAAAGCCTTCGGTGTTTTCGTCCCCCTGTGGGCCGCGGGTCCCTGCCAGAACGCCCGCTGTCCCGAATACCGACTCGACCCCGGACACAAGGGTGGTCACACGCCGCATTGACATGGGCAAGGGCCAACCGCGAACCCGGTGAAGAACCCGCGGGCCCCTTCCGGCGTCGGCGCCGGAGGGGGCCCGTTTGTGCTGCCCGCTCCGCCGCGCGGCCCGAGGCCCCGCGGACGCTCGTTCGGTCGCGGCGCCGCCCACGTGCGGCCGCGTCCGGCCGGGTTACCGGCTTTCCGGGTCAAGCCCTCCGTGTGACCTGCGGCGATCGCACGTACCCGTGGGCCGGTCGGCGCAGCGGCCGTTGACGGGCGGTCGTGTCCTGCGCGCCGCACTCCGCCTGGCGTGGTCATGGTCGGTCCCGGTCGGCGAGGCTGTGCCCGTGCGTGTGGGTGGCGGTCATACGCCGGCCTCCGCCACGAAATGGAGCACCAGGTTGAAGACGCAACCGCTCGGCGCCCCTCGCCGCAGCCGTCGGACGTCCCGTCTGGCCGCGGCCGCTGCGCTCGCCGTCCTGGTCCAGCTGGGCACCACCGGGGCGGTGTTGGCGGCCTCCGGCCCGGGCGGCGCCACGCCGCGCGCGGCGAAGGTGCCGGCCGTGTGCGCAGCGCCCTACGCGTACGTCCTGGCCGGACCCGCGGGCGGAACGGGCGGAAGGTCGGTCCAGCAGGTCGTACTCGCCACCGGCGTGCGCAGTCAGATCGGCAACTTCACCGTGCCCGCGGGCATCGACGTCAACGGCCTCGACATCTCCCCGGGCGGCCAGACGGCGTGGGCGGTCTCCGAGGACGAGGTCAACGGCACGCAGAACGTCTACCGCCTGGACCTCAACAGCAACATCACCACCGCCTTCGCCGGATCCCCGAAGGTCGGCGGCGACACCCGGGACACCGTCCGTGGTGCGATCAACCCGGTCAACGGCTGGTTCTACTACTCCCATGCCGTGGAGAACTCCGCCGGGCAGCCGATCAGCCAGGTGGTCTACGCGTTCGACACCGTGAACAACGTGAACATCGGCGCGGTCGGCACCCTGACCGACGCCCGCTTCAACGGCGGCTCCGGGGACATGGTCTTCGACTCCGCCGGCAACCTGTACATGGTCATCTCCAACCCCGCCAACCCCGCCCCCGGCACCCTCGACGCGGTCCTGGTGAGGATCAACGAGACCCTGCCGACGACCCCCGCGAACATCCCGCTCACCGCCGACCTGGTCGTGGACCTGCCCGACGGCCGGCACGCCGGCGTCACCTTCGGCGCGGACGGCTTCCTCTACACCGTCCGGCTCGGCCAGACGCCCGCCGGGGACCTGCTCAAGATCGATCCGAACACCGGCGCCCTGATCTCCGTTCTCAGCATGACGGCCCCGGTCTCACCGGACCCGGGCTCACGCGATCCGAGGCCCGCCGACGCGGGGAACTGCTCGTTCGGTCCTTCGCTGTCCGCCCAGAAGAAGATCGTCGACCGGTACGACCCCAGGGACCAGTTCACCGTCACGATCACCGGCAACGGCGTCACGTCCGGCAACACCGGGACGAGCACCGGCACCGACTCCGGGTACCAGAACACCCCGGGCGAGACGGCCGGCCCCATCCCGGGCGTCGTGGGGCAGACCTACCGCTTCTCCGAGACCGCCGCGGCGGGCGGGGACCTGTCGAACTACACGACCACCTACCGGTGCGTGGACACCGCGCACGGGAACGCCGCCCTGACCTCGGGCACCGGTACGGACTTCCTGTACACACTGCCCCCGTCCCCGGACGCCAACGGAGTCGCGGTTCTGTGCACCTTCACCAACACGCCGGCCGAGGCCGAGATCAAGGTGAAGAAGTACGTCGACACCAAGGGCGCCAAGGCCGGCCAGGACGTCACCTACTCGTTCACGGTCACCAACACCGGTGACTTCCCCGCCCGCATGGTCCACGCGGTCGACAACCTCTCCGGCCTCCTGGACGACGCCACGTACAACGACGACGCCTACGCCACCAGCGGCAGCGTCGACTACGACAGGCCCAACCTGACCTGGAGCGGCGACCTCGACCCCGGCCAGAACGCCACCGTCACCTACTCGGTCACCGTCAACAGGCGGTCCGGCAGGGACGGCGCCCACAAGCTCGAGAACAGGGTCACCGTCACCGCGCCCCACAGCAACTGCCTCCCGCGTACGGCCCGTACGGCCAACCCGGACAAGGGAGGCAAGGACCACTGCTCCGACTCCACGAGCATGTCGGTCAAGACCCAGCCCAAGTCCTCCAACGACAAGGGCCGCCCCCGCACGATCCTGCTGGACGACGGCATCTACGGCGAAGACGACTGACGGCCCGGCCCCGCCCCGCCCGGCCCCGACCTGTCCTGATCGGGCCTGCCCTGATCGGACCTGGGTGACCTGATCAACACCGCCGTGACCGGGGGTGCGGGCCCTGGGCGCCCGCCCGGGGCCCGCAATTCCGGCACACAACCGACCTCCCCGCCAGCGGCGTTGGCGTCTCGGTGTGCGGGCAGTCCGGGCCTGTTCTATGTTGGTTTGGTACTGATGTGCGACCGCGTGCCGGTGCGTCGGTTGCTCCGTGCGATCCGGCACGCTTCCGCGCAACCGGCCTCTGCAACGTAAGAACGGACGCACTTCCCCCGCCTTACGGGCCGACGTCAAAGCCTCCCTGCGGTATCCGGAGCTCACGGCACTCGATCGCCATCGCGCCCCGGAGCGTGGGGCTTCGTGACGAGCGCCAGGAGCCAAGCCATCCCTCGGTGGGGGCGTACACGCGTGGCGCACGGCGCACCCGCACATCACCGGCAACCGCGTCGCTCCTCGCGCACAGCGCGACCTCGGGAGAGGGCCGCTCAGTGCCCGGCACCACCGCTCTCTTGGAGGATCCGGTGACTACCTTGCAGGAAACCAACTCCGTCAGCCGCCTGGTCGCCGTCCTCGTCGCCTGCGGCGCCGTGGGCAGCATCATCGGCAGCAGCGGCACCGCCGTCGCGAGCACCGCCTCCAGTCGCCCCGCCTCCGTGGCCCGCCCCTGGACACCCGCCCCGCTCGCCGCCCCGAACCTCCTGGCTGTGGTCGACCCCACCCCCACGCCTTCCGAGCCGAGCCCCTACGAAGAGGGCACCTGCCTCAACGGCACCCTTCCCGACGCCACCGCCCCGACCACCGTCTACAACGAGGAAGTCCCCTGCTCCGCAGCAGACGCCCACTACCGCGTCATCCAGCGCTTCTCGGACACCACCGACCTGGACCTCTGCGATGACAACCCCAAGAGCCAGTACGCCTTCTCGAGCAGCCGCACCCTCGCGGGCGTCCCCATCGAGGAGTACGTCTACTGCCTCGTCGGCCTCGGCAGCTACTCCCGCCCCTGACCCGGCCACCGGGCAAACGCCGGTGCCCTCCGCCACGTCCGGCCGCCGCAACGGCAGGGAGCAGGAGGCGTCGCCCGTCGGAGCCGCGCCACGGAACACCCGCCCGGTGCACGCGCCGCATTCCCGGGCCACGGAGCAGGAGGGCGCGTCCGCGCCCGGGGCATCGGTCGCGAGGCCCAGCAGGCCGCAGGGTGACGGCGTGGTGCGGGACCCCCTTCCGGGCGTGGCGTACCACCTGTGTGCTATCCCTTGGTGCCCCTTGGTGCCCCTTGGTGCCCCTTGGTGCCCCTTGGTGCCCCTTGGTGCCCCTTGGTGCCACGTGGCGTCAAGTGGTGTCATTCGGAGCCAGGAGGTGCCACGTAGGCTTCCGGAGGGTGCATGGTCCCGCATGTCGCCGTGACAAATCGGCCGGCCCCCTTCCTGTTTCCCCAGGTCAGACGCGTGGTTGCCCGACAGTGTCAATCCGCGGCGCCGCCGCGCTTGCAAGTGGCGCCATGATGGTGCCATCATGGCGCCATGGATTTGACTCCGTATGTCGACACGCTGCGCCGTGAGCTGGCGGTGGCTGCTGAAGCCGGGGGGCAGGACGCCCGGGAGCTGGCTGAGAGGCTTACGGCTCCGCTGGAGTCGGCGGCCCGCCTGACGATGCTCAACGTGCTCTCCGCCGCGATGGACGAGGTCACCCGGGAGCTCGCTCCCGGGTCGGTCGACGTGCGGCTGCGCGGGCTCGACCCCGACTTCGTGGTGACGCTGCCGCTCGCCGACGGCGGTGCCCCGGCGGAGCCGGCCGCGCCCTTCGAACCGATCCAGACCTCGGGTGCGGCCGACGGCGACGAGGGGGGTACCGCCCGCGTCAACCTGCGCCTGCCGGCCCACCTCAAGGCGCGCGCCGAGGAGGCCGCGAGCCGCGAGGGCCTGTCGGTCAACGCGTGGCTGGTCCGGGCGGTGTCGGGCGCGGTCGACGGCGGCGGCCCGCCGCGTACGACGGAGAGGACCCGCACCATCGGGCAGAGCGTTACGGGCTGGGTGCGCTAGCCGCGCCAACGCCGCCCCACCTCAACCCACTTCACCCCACACCACGTCCCACCAGCGGGGACGCCCCGAAGACCCAAGAGGACGGGACAACCATGCCTTCTTTCGACACTCCCGAACCGATCTCGGCCACGGCGCACGTGGAGGCCGGTTCCATCCTGTTCACGGCGGGCGACCGACCCGAGACCGTCGTCGAGGTGCGGCCGCGTGACCCGAAGCGGGACCAGGACGTACGGACCGCCGAGCAGACCGAGGTCGCGTACGCGAGTGGCACCCTGACCGTCAGGACGCCCAAGCAGCGCTATCTCGTCGGGCGTACCGGCACCGTCGATGTCACGGTCGAACTGCCCGCCGGCTCGCGCGTCGAGGTAACCGGCGCCTGGGCCCAGGTGGTCGGCGAAGGACGGCTCGGTGAGGTCCGGGTGAAGACCTCATCCGGTGACGTCCGCCTCGAGTCGACCGGCCCGCTGCACCTCACCGCCTCCCACGGCGCGATCACCGTGGACCACGTCGAGGGCCTGGCCGAGATCACCAGCAGCTCCGGCAGCATGCGCGTCGGTACCGTCTCCGGCCCGGCCGTCCTGAAGAACTCGCACGGCACCACAACCGTCGGCGCCGCGACCGGAGACCTGCGGGTCAGCGGTGCCAACGGCGACATCGACATCGCCCGCGCCGAGGCGTCGGTCATCGCCACCACCGCCCACGGCGCCCTGCGCGTGGCCGAAGTCGCCCGCGGCACCATCCAGCTGGAAACCTCCTACGGCTCCATCGAAGTCGGCATCCGCGAAGGCACCGCCGCCTGGCTCGACGTCAGCTCCGTCCACGGCCAGGCGCGCAACACGCTCGCCGCCTCCGACGCCCCGGACAAGACCGAGGAGACCGTCCGGGTCCGCGCCCGGACCCGCTACGGCAACATCGACGTGCGCCGCGCCCGGACCTGAACCTCACCCGCCAAGCCGCGCCCACTTCCCGTCACTTCAGCCTCTCGAAGGAGAGACCATGCCTTCACCTGTCATGCCCACATCCAATCGGGGTGTCACTCCTCCGGCCGTCGCTGCCGTCTCCGCCGTCGGGCTGCGCAAGTCCTACGGGGACAAGGCCGTCCTCGACGGCATCGATCTGCACATTCCGGCAGGGTCGGTGTTCGCGCTCCTCGGTCCGAACGGCGCCGGCAAGACCACCGCCGTCAAGATCCTCTCCACCCTCATCGGCGCCGATGCCGGCACCGTGCACGTCGGTGGCCA
>NZ_JBVJWO010000002.1:320982-326148 GCF_055602345.1 Streptomyces sp. NPDC037401 | reverse complement strand
CACTACAACCTGGGCTGGTCGGCCTGGAAGACCTTCACGGTCGACACCGCCGCCCCCTCCGCCCCCACCGGCATCACCTCGACGGACTACCCGTCTTCGGCGTGGGTCAAGGGCGCGGGCCAAGCGGGCACGTTCAGCGTGACCCCGCCCGCCGCCGACCACAACTGGCTCGAGTGGTCGCTGGACGGCACCACCTGGACCAAGGTCGAAACCGGTGGCGCCGCGGGTGCGAAGGCGATATCCATCGCCCCGCCCAAGGACGGCACCCACACCCTCCAGGTCCGTGCGGTCGACAAGGCGGACAACAAGTCCGAGGCGATCGAGTACACCTTCCACGCCGGCCCGGGCGGCTTCGTCCAGCCGAGCGCAGGTGAGCGTACCGCCCGCCGCCTTCCGCTGGTCGCGGAGGCCGACGGGGCCAAGTTCAACAGCGTCTCCTTCTCCTGGCGCCGTTCCGAGGCCGACCCCTGGGTGGCCATCCCGGCCGGTGACGTCACCTCCGGCGGCACCCCGCTCACCGCGTGGCCCGTCCCGATGACCGGCGGCAAGAACGCCCCGCTGGTCTGGAACACCACCGACACCGTCAACCCCGACGGCACGGTCCAGATCAAGGCCGACTTCACCGGTCCGGCCTCCGCCGCGGGTGCCACCGAACCCCTGTCGGTCGTCGTGGACCGCAACGCCACCGGCGCGGCCACCGACGAGGTGGGCCCGGGTTCCCTGAACCTGCTCACCGGTGACTACACCCTCTCCGCCACCGACGCGTCGGCGTTCGGCCTCTCGGTCTCCCGCACCGCCTCCTCCCGCACCCCCGAGAAGGGCGCGCAGCAGGAGGGCCAGGCCGCGATCTTCGGCAAGGAGTGGGTCTCCGGCACGGTGGCCGAGGCCACCAACTCCGAGTACTCGCACGTGCGCCGGATCTCCGACACCGCCGTGGACGCCGTGCTCGCCGACGGCAGCAGCGTCAACTTCACCGCGAACGCCTCGAAGAACGGCTGGATACCCGAGCCCGGCTACGAGGACCTGACGCTCGCCGGCAGCGTGACCGGCACGTTCACCCTCTCCGACCCCGAGGGCACGGTCACCACCTTCACGAAGCCCGACGCGGCCTCCGAAACCTGGCAGCTCTCCAGCAGCCTGGTGGACGGCCTCGCCAACACCACCACCACGGTCGTCTCCGAGACCGTGACCGTGGACGGGAAGAAGCTGGCCCGCCCCAAGCGGATCATCGCCCCCACCTCGGGCGCCTCGGCCGCCGCCTGCACCGCGGCCCCCGCCACCAAGGGCTGCCGCGCGCTGGAGTTCGTCTACGCGACGGCCACCACCGCCACCGGCCACAGCACCAGTGCCGAGTTCGGCGACTTCACCGGCCAGGTGAAGGAGATCCGCCAGTGGTCGACCGAGCCCGGCGCGGCCTCGGCCACCTCCAAGGCGGTGTCCACCTACCGGTACGACGCCTCGGGCCGGCTGCGCCAGCAGTGGAACCCCCTCCTGTCGCAGGGCACCCAGTCCCAGTACGGGTACGACACCGCCAACCGCGTCGACTGGCACCAGCAGAAGTCCGAGCTGCCCTGGTCCTTCACCTACGGCCAGGCCGGCAGCGCCGCCACCTCCGGTCCCGGCATGCTCCTGAAGGCCTCCCGTTCCGGCCTCCAGCAGGGCACCGCGGACGTGCAGCAGGGCACGAACACCACCTCGGTGGTCTACGACGTCCCGCTGACCGGCGCCAAGGCCCCCTACGCCATGGGCGCCGGCGACGTGAAGGCCTGGGGCCAGACCGACGCCCCGACCGACGCGACCGCCGTCTTCCCCGGTGACTCCGTCCCCGCCTCGCACTCCGGCGACGCGCTGACGAACACCGCCTACACCCGTGCCGACGTGCACTACCTCGGGGTCTCGGCCCGCGAGGTCAACACCGCCACCCCCGGCGGTCACATCGCCACCACCGAGCAGGACCGCTTCGGCAACACGGTCGGCAAGCTGTCGGCCGCCAACCGCGCCCTGGCCCTGGGCCTGACCGCCGCCGACCGTGCCGTGCAGGCCGACCTCGGCATCGCGGCCCTCCCGTCGGCCGAGCGGGCGGCGCTGCTGTCCACCAGCTCGGTCTACAACGCCGTCGGCACCCGCAAGGTGGAGGAGTTCGGCCCGCTGCGGCGGATCGACCTGACCGCCGACCTCAAGTCCGGCTCCACCGTGCTGGTCCCGGCCGGCAGCTCGGTCACCGCCCGCTCCTGGACGGTCAACGAGTACGACGCCGGACGCCCGACTGACGGCACCGCCACGGTCAAGGACCAGGTCACCAAGGTCACCGTCGGTGCCCAGGTCCGCGATCACGCCACCGTCCTCGCCGAGCCCCGCGCCTCCGCGACCGTCTACGACTGGGCCAAGGGCCTGCCCGTCCAGGCGATCAAGGACCCGGGCGGTCTCGCCATCACCACCATCACCGAGTACGACGCCCAGGGCCGGGTCACCAAGGCCGTCCCGCCCGGCTCCACCGGCACCGACGCGCTCACCCGCGTGACCACGTACTGGTCGGCGACCGGCACCGGCACCTGCCAGGGCCGCCCCGAGTGGGCCGACCAGGTCTGCTCCACCGGCCCGGCGGGCGCGATCACCGGCGGCGGCACCAATCCGTCGCAGCTGCCGACCACCACCACCGAGTACAACTGGTGGGGCCACGCGTCCAAGACCGTCGACACGGCCAACGGCACCACCCGCACCACCACCGTCACCCATGACGGAGCCGGGCGCGAGGTGAAGAAGACCGTCACCGGCGGCCTCGGGCAGGCGGTTCCGGAGAAGACCACCGAGTACGACCCGGTCACCGGCCGCGCGGTCAGGACCGTGTCCCCGACCGGCGGCACCATCACCGAGGCGTTCGACAAGCTCGGCCGCCAGATCTCCTACACCGACGCCGACGGCGGCACGACCACGACCGAGTACGACCTGCTCGACCGCCAGGTCAAGGTCAGCGACAACAGCCCGTCCACCACCACCATCACCTACGACCACGCGCTCGAACCGCGCGGCCTGGCCACGAAGACCACCGACTCCATCGCCGGCGCCTTCCAGGCCACGTACGACGCCGACGGCTCGGTCAGCTCCGAGAAGCTGCCCGGCGGCTACACCCTCACCACCACCGAGGACACCACCGGCGTCACCCGGTCGCGCACCTACACGCGGGACAGCGACGGCACGGTCGTCTACACCGACCAGACCACCCAGTCCGTGCAGGGCCAGATCTCCGGCCACAGCGGCTGGTCCGACCAGCGCTACGGCTACGACAGTGCCGGGCGTCTCACCTCCGTCGAGGACACGGCCGACACGGTCTGCACCAAGCGGACGTACACCTTCGACATCCGCAGCAACCGCAAGTCCCTGAGCGCCGCGGCCGGCACCCCGGGCGCGGACTGCCCCACCAGCGCAGGCGCCACCACCACCCAGACCTACGACAGCGCCGACCGCCTCGTCGACGGCGGCTACACCTACGACAACCTCGGCCGGACCACCGCCCTGCCGGGCAGCACCGTCGGCTACTACGCCAACGACCTCGCCCACCAGGTGACCTCCGGAACCCAGCGGCAGACCTGGCAGCTCGACGCCGCCCTGCGCTTCCGCTCCTGGACCACCGAAACCGGCAGCGGCTCCACCTGGACCCAGACCGGCGCCAAGGTCAACCACTACGACAGCGACGGCGACAACCCGCGCTGGATCACCGAGGACACCTCGGGTGCGCTGACCCGCAACGTCGAGTCGGCCTCCGGCGACCTCGCCGCGACCACGAGCAAGACCGGGGACACCGTCCTCCAGCTCACCACGGTCCACGGCGACGTGGCCCTCCAGCTCCCGCTGGACACCTCCAAGGCGCCCGTCGCCCTGGACAGCCAGGAGTACGGAACGCCGCGTCCCGGACAGGCCGCGGTCCGCTACGGCTGGCTCGGCGCGAAGCAGCGCTCCGCAGAGACCCCCACGGGTGTGATCCTGATGGGTGCCCGCCTGTACAACCCGGCCACCGGCCGCTTCCTGTCCATCGACCCCGTCTACGGCGGCGGCGAGAACCTGTACGGCTACCCGGTGGACCCGGTCAACGCGTACGACCTGGACGGACAGGCCTGGGGCTGGCTGTACAAGAAGGCGGCCCGCTGGGGCGAGCGCAGGGCGCGCAAGGTCTACCGCGCGGTCAACGGATTCCACTCGCGCGCGCTCGGCGCTTGGACCGCGGGCTTCAGCCGCGGGTGGGGCTACCGGTGCAGCTACCGGTACGGCATGCGGGTCTGCTCCGGCGGAGTCGGCATGCACTCCCGGGGCGGCACCACGATCGGAACGACCTTCTTCACCTCGAACCGCAACCCCAGCTACGAGCTCATGCGGCACGAGAAGCGCCACCGCGCGCAGTGGAACCGGTATGGTCTGCGCTTCGCCTACATGTACTTCCGCGCGGGCGTCAACCCCTGCTACAACCGCTGGGAACGCCGGGCGGACTACCGCGACGGAGGGTACAACTGCTGATGGACACAGCACGCGGCAGCGGACGCCGTAACACCGCGCTGCTCGTGACCCTCGGCGTACTGCTCACCCTGGGCCTGATCACCGTTGCCGGCGTGTGGGTGTCCGGGATCGCGAGGATGTCCGCCCCGGACGAGCCCGTCGCCCTCGGCATGCGCATCGACGACGGCCGCATCTCCGTCAAGGGCCCGCTGTGCCCGGACGAGAAGGCCGCGGCGGTCAAGGTGCGGGACGGGGCGAGCGGGAAGCTCCTGTGGCAGGGCACCGGACCGCGCACCCCCGAGGGCGTGCGCGGCGAGGTCACCCTGTGGCAGGCCGAAGGCTTCCGGACCGCTTCGCCCGGACAGCAGCCCGATCCCCTGCCCCGGGAGCTGGACGTCTCCGTGAAGGACGCGGCCGACGCCGGGCCGGGCACGGTCTTCGACACCGCCGAAGTCGCGGCGGCGAAGCTGCCCGCGGGCACGTACTGGACTCCGTACGGGCCCAAGTCCGCCGCCGAGATCGACGCGCAGTACCGCTGCGGCCGCTCGTAGGCGACGGCGTACCGAACGTGTGCCGGGGGGGGCGCGACGGGGGGGGGGGGAAGGGGACTCACCCCCCCCCTGCCTGGACCGGCATCGCTACCGGGAGCGGGGGGGAGAAAAGGGCGCAAAGGATGTG